>SYEI01000202.1 GCA_005800865.1 Bacteroidota bacterium
AAATGCGCAAACCATGGCAAATGCATTAGTTACTAAGGGCTACAAAATTATATCAGGAGGTACAGATAATCACTGTATGTTAATTGATTTACGTAGTAAATGCTTAACTGGTAAAGAAGCAGAAAAAGCGTTGGGTGAAGCAGATATTACGGTGAATAAAAACATGGTTCCTTTTGACGACAAATCTCCATTTGTAACTTCTGGTATTCGTATTGGAACTCCTGCTATTACAAGCCGTGGTTTAAAAGAAAAAGATTGCTTAAAAGTAGTAGACTTTATTGATGCTGCTTTAAAAAATAAAGACAATCCAAAAGAATTAGCGAAATTAAAATCAAAAATCAATACGATGATGAGTAAATATCCCTTGTTTAAGGACTAGTTGTGTAGTGTTTATTGGAACGCGGATGACACGGATTAAACAGATTTACACTGATTAAAAAAAAGAGCAGCTCAAATGAGCTGCTCTTTTTTATTTTGATATAATTAAAAATCATTTTAAATCATAACCAATCTGTGTTATCTGCGTTCTATTAGAAATTTATATTAATAACCAAACACATCTTTCAATGTTAAGTATTTTACAGTACCATATTTCTCTAATGTTTTAATATCCAACATTTCTTTTTTACCTAAAATTAAAATAGTAGTTGGTTTGTTTTTAATTTTTTCGTCTTGAAATTTTTTCACATCATCATAAGTCATGGTTGCAACTGAGTTATAAATATCTTTTCTGATATCAGTTTTTAAACCAAACTTATCAGCATTGATATAATCAAATAAAATTCCTGCCTTATTAATGCGTTCCGTTTTTATGTCTTGTAAAATAGACTCTTTAGCTGCACCAAATGAAATATCAGATTTCGGAACATTATTTAATAAATTCATCATCCCAGCCATCGCTTCTGGCAATTTATCTGCTTGAGAACCGATATAAGAAAAATTGTAATATGGCAATTTTGGGTCTGAAGATTTTCTGTATACTGAATAACAAGAATACGCTAATGCCTTCGACTCTCTTAAATCTTGAAACACTACCGAACTCATACCGCCTCCAAAATAACCATTATACATGCTCACTAAAGGAATATTTTTTGCATCAAATTTATCTCCTTCAGTTAAAATTACAATTTCTGCTTGCTTCATATCATAATCAACCACATACACTGTATTATTAAATGTTTGGGCCACGAAATTAGCTTCCGCTGGAACTGGCTTTAATCCAGCAGCAGGCACAGCATGAGTTGTGTTTAATGCTTCTTTAACATCACCTATTAACTTTGGACCATAGTATAAAATTTTATGCTGATAGGTCATTAAAGATTTAATCAACTCAGCTATTTGAGCAGGCTGTAATTTATTTAATTCTTCTTCAGATAATAGATGAGTAGCAGGATTAGATGAACCAAACTTTGCATAATTTACCATCATCTTTTGTAAAATAGTCCCTTTATTTTGTTTAGCATCACTACGTTTTTTTAAGATGTCAGATACTAAATTTTTAAGTGTTGCTTCTTCCACTTTTGGATCGGCAAATAAACTTTCGAATAAACGTGTTGCCTTTTCAAAATTTTCATTTAATCCTGTTAAGCTAACCCAAATTTGGTTTTCGGAATTAAATACATTAAAAGAACAGCCTAATTTATAAAACTCTTGCTGAACCTCAGCTGGTGTCATTTTACTAGTTCCCAAATAAGAAATATAATCAATAGCAATTGGCAATGTTTTATCATTGTTCGTTCCCATGTCGAAAGCATAATACAAATCAAATAACTGATTTTCGGTATTTTGACTATACAATACTGGAATGTTTCCATTCATGGTTGTTTTCATCACATCCTTTTCGTAATCAATAAACTTAGGTTGTATATCAGCTGTTTTGTTAGCTAAAATATTTTTCACAAAAGGGGATTGATCATCTCTATTAACCTCAACCGGTGTTATTTGAGGCTTCTCCACTTTTTGAATATTTTTATCTTCACCAACACGTTTGTAAACCACTACATAATTATTTTCGTTATAGTTAGCTTTCATGAAATCCATCACCTCTTGCTTGGTAATTTTAGATAAACGCTCAACCATATTTACCGATTGCTGCCATTTAGTATCATTTGTAAAAGCATCTACAAAAGCCATGGCGCGAGATTGATTGTTTTCAAGCTCTTTTGTTTTTTGCAATTTCATATCTGTAATTACAGCATTCATCAACCAATCAGGAAATTCACCCTTCTTTAATAATTCTAACTGACTCAATAATAATTTTTCTGCCTCCTCCAATGTTTGTCCTTCTTTTGGTTCAGCAAATAAAATATGAGTTGCATAATCTTTTAACACGTAAGCAAAGCCACCGCTATTTAATACTTTTTGTTGTTGATTTAAATTTAAATCTAATAGGCCTGCGCGCCCGTTTGATAACAATAAATTAATTAATGTTATCATATCGGCATCTTTACTTCCTGTGCCATCAAAACGCCAAGCCATCGCTAAATTAGCAGCATCTGGTCCAATAATTTCTTTAGATATTTTCTCAGTAATAGGTGCTTCTTTTGCAGCTGTGTATGGCGTAACTGGCTTAGATGGCATAGAGCCAAAATTCTTTTCAATTAATTTAATGGTTTCATCAGGATCAAAATCACCACTTAAACATATTGCCATATTATTTGGAACATAGTTCGCGTTAAAGTATTTCATGATTTCCTTCATCGAAGGATTTTTTAAATGATCAATTGTACCAATGGTTGTTTGAGTGCCATACGTGTGATTTTTAAATAATCCAGCAAAAACGGCCTCCCACAATTTATTGTTATCACTATCTAAGCCTCTATTTTTTTCCTCATAAACTGCTTCTAATTCTGTATGAAATAAACGCAATACTGGTTTACGGTAACGCTCCGCTTCAATTTTCAACCAATTTTCTAATTGATTAGCAGGAATATCATTTACATAAACCGTTTGATCGAAAGACGTAAAAGCATTAGTTCCTTGTCCGCCAATACCTGCCAACATTTTATCATACTCGTTAGCAATGGCGTATTTTGCAGCTACTCCCGATATACTATCTATTTGATGATAGATTATTTTACGTTGCGCATCGTCTTTAGTTTGGCGATACGTTTCATATAAATTTTCGATTTTAGTTATTTCGGCTGATTCTTTTGCGAAATCTTTTGTTCCAAATTTATCAGTGCCTTTAAACACCATGTGTTCTAAATAATGAGCTAAACCTGTTGCAGTTGCTGGATCATTTTTACTGCCAGCCTTTACAGCAATGTATGTTTGAATACGAGGTGCATTTTTATACACACTCATATACACTTTCATTCCGTTTTTTAAAGTATAAATTCTTGCTTTAAAAGGGTCGTTTAAAGCATACTCAAAATTTAAAGAAGGAACTGGAGAGCCATCTTTGGCAGTTGGTTTTGTAGTTGGTTTGGTTTGAGCATTTGCAAAACTAACAACAAGCGCTAAAGCAACTGGTAAAAAGGATTTTAATTGAATCATGTGTTAAGGTATTATGTAACGAATGTAAATAAAATTGTTGTGTTGTACTAGCTACTTATACAAATAAAGAGCCCTACTTTTCAATAGGACTCTTTTTATAATATTTTATGATTAAGTATTATTTGAAGTCTAATCCGTCTTGATTACCTTCTTGGCCACCCATTCCTTTCATTTGTTTACCACGTTTAAAGATAGACGCATCCATTTTTCCGAATAAATAAGTAATAGTAAAACGGAAATAACGCGACTCTCTACGACGAGATAAATCTTGATTATAATATGGTGTTTCAAAATATGTTCCCATTCGGCGAGTGTTAAATATATCACTAACAGTAGCATTAAAAATCCATTTTGTTTTGTACATATAATTTAACGAAACATCCATGGAATAAATTTCGTTAGCTACACCTAATAATAAAATTTTAGGAGACTCGTAATTACCATTGACTTGTAAGGTAATATTTTTAGGAAATTTATAGGAAAGTGTTGTTTTTGCATTCCATGCATAACCTTCTGCTTTTACTTCTGGTTCGGTTGGCACGACTTTTCCTTTAATGTAAATATAATAAGCATTAGCATTTACAGTCCAATCTAAGTTTTTAAAGAAAGTCCATTTAAACGTATTTTCAAAACCATAACGAATGGCATTATCACCATTGATGGATGTGTTTACTAAAACATTAGTTTTAGTAGGGTCTGGATCTGGATAAGCCACATCTGTTATTGGCTGTTCTTCGTAACGGAAATAACCAGATGCTAAGTAACTTCCTTTAGAAAATATTTTATTATAGTTTGCTTCAGCAATATTTTTAAACTCAGGTTTTAATTCAGGATTACCAATACGGTAGTTTTGTTTATCGGCAAACATCACAAATGGCATTAACTGAAAAAAGTTAGGGCGCTGAATTTTTCTACTAAAATTCAATTGCACTTCTTGACTCTTTTTTAATTTTTTAGAAAAATAAATTGCTGGAAACAATGATTTTAAAATATCGTCAGAAGTAGATGGGTAATTATAAGAGAATTTTTTATTTTGATCGGTGATATTACCCGCATAATAAGATTGCTCGAAACGTAAGCCTGCTTGGTAACCAATATCCCAAAATGTTTTTGCACTATAGTTTACATAAGCTGCATTTACCATATCGTCAATCACATAACGGTTACTCATAATACTATCTCGTTTATAATTATCTTCGTTTCCTGAGGCAACACTCGTATTATTTGAACTTATTGAGTTCTTATAGAAGGCTTTAATACCCGCTTCAAATTTTTTAGTTTCTGATATAGGGTTTACGTAATCCATTTGAAATACAAATTGATTGGCTGTTGTAGATCCCACATTTTTCTGATAAAAAGTAGGGTCAGCAATAGTAGTATTAGCCAATCCAAAATAAGTATTAGAGTTTCTGGTAAATAAATATCCATTTTTTGAAGTTGTATAATTATAGTTCCCATCAACAGTTAGTTCTTTTCCGATTTTAGGAAAGGTTTTTTTATATAGTAATTGAGCGTTATAATTTTGAAAGGCTGCCTTTTGAGCAT
>SYEI01000203.1 GCA_005800865.1 Bacteroidota bacterium
GCCTTTTTTGTAAGAGAAAGATACATTAATAAATTCGATGCCATTTGAGAAATGATCAATTTTAGTTGGATTGGCTTTATTCACAATAGGATTTTCGGCTTGCAATATTTTATCAATACGTTCTTCGGAAGCTAAGCCTTTTTGAATATTATTATAAGCTTGTGTTATTTGTTTGATAGGAGGCACAATTTGAGAAGCCACAGCAAAATAACCTAAAAAGGCCGAACCAGATAAGGCACTCGTGTTATCAAATACCATGCAACCGCCAATGTATAAGATTAATAGTAGCACGCCTAATACGACGGTTTCACTAATAGGGGAGGTTAAATCCGCACGGCGATATAAACTAATAGAAATTTTATTATAGTCTTCGTTTACTTTTTCAAACTTATTTTGAACGAAACGTTCGCCTGTAAATGCCTTAATCACTTTTAAAGCGCCTAAGGTTTCTTCCATGATATTAAATAGTTGACCAAACACAACTTTACCTTTTGCTGAACGACTCTTTAAACTTTTACTGACTAATGCTACTACTAAACCTGCAACTGGTAATAATAAAAATACATAAAGTGTTAGGTAGGGACTAATAAAAATTAGAGTCGCTAAGGAAATAATAATTGTTAATGGTTCTCTAAAAATTAGTTCTAAGGATTGCATGATACTCCATTCAATTTCAATTACATCGGTAGTCATGCGACTCATCATATCTCCTTTTCGTTCATCGCTAAAATAGGATAGAGGTAAGGCCAATGATTTTTTCATCATTTTGTTTCGTAAATCTTTCACCACGCCATTGCGAATAGGCGCTAAAAAATACATGGCAAAATAGCGAGACAAGTTTTTGAAGAGTGTGGCTATAAATACTACTATACAAATAACAAGTAAAGTTTGGGCTTTCCCTTGCTCAACAACCATTAAACACATTTGATAGTGTCCCCACTCGCTAATCCCTTTTAATGATAAGCTTAAATGAGGCAAGCCTTTGGCTACTACCTCTTGCAGTTTAGCAGTATCGTCTTTGAAAATGAGCTCTAAAAAAGGAATAGTTAAAGAGATTGAGAAAACAGAAAAGATGGCAAAGAAAATATTACACACAATATTTAAAGCAGTATATCCTTTATAATCTTTAGTGTATTTAAGTACCGAAAATAGCTTTTTCATTGGCAACGAAAATACGAATAAATTATACTTTTTTCACGTATTATTAAGTAAACAGTTTCTTATATTTGTCTAAAAACCAATTATATGAACTTTAAAAAGTATTTACCACATTTAGCAGCCGTTGCTTTATTTGCCATCATTACCTTAGTACAATTTAGCCCTTTATTATCTAATAAAGTATTAGAACAAGGAGATATTGTGCGTTATAAAGGGATGAGTCAGGAAATGACTGACTTCAGAAAAGCTGAACATGCGGAGGCTTTATGGACAAACTCAATGTTTGGAGGTATGCCAGCTTATCAGGTATCTACTATTTTTACTGGTAATTTATTGGGGCATGTAGATAAAGTATTTCACTTGTTTTTACCACACCCAAGCGGTTACATTTTTTTATGTTTCATCGGTTTTTTTATTTTATTGTTATGTTTAGAAATTGACCCTTGGCTTGCCATTGTGGGCGCTTTGGCGTATGGCTTTTCGTCGTACTTTTTTGTGATAATCGAAGCAGGACATAACTCCAAAGCAAATGCCATTGGTTATTTAGCGCCATTATTAGGCGGTATTATTTTGTTAATGCGAGGCAAGCATTGGCTTGGTTTTGCAGTTACGACCTTGTTTATGGCCATGGAATTAAATGCTAACCACGTTCAAATTTCGTATTATGGTTTTATGTTGTTTGGTTTAGTGTTTTTAAGTTATTTCATCATTGCTTTCAAACAAAAAACCATTAAAGCGTTTTTTATTGGCGTTGGATTATTTATAGCGGCGTCGTTAATTGGTGTATTACCAAATGCAGGTAACTTATTGGCAACCTACGAATACGGTAATTATACCACTCGTGGTAAAACCGAATTAACCATGAATGCGGCTATGCAAACCAATAAAGGAAATATTACCTCTGGTTTAGATAAAGATTATGCTACACAATGGAGTTATGGAATAGGGGAGACTTTTACTTTTTTAATTCCTAATTTTAAAGGTGGTCCTTCCGATGCAATTGGTAGAGCTGATAAAGACGCTTTAAAAAATGTAGATCCTCAAATGAGAGAACAAGTAGGAGGGAGCTCTTCTTATTTTGGCGACCAACCTTTTACAAGTGGCCCTGTTTATATTGGAGCTATCGTGATGTTATTAGCATTTTTAGGTTTGTTTATTATTGATCATCCATTAAAATGGGCTTTGGTTGCAGGTACTTTATTATCGGTGATGTTAGCTTGGGGTAAACACTTTATGGGATTAACGTCCTTTTTTATGGATTATGTGCCAGGCTACAATAAATTTAGAGCGGTGTCTATGATACTAGTTATTGCTGAACTAACCATTCCTTTATTGGCAGTATTAGCTTTAGATAAATTTATTAAAGCAACAGCAAAAAACGAAACCTTTACTTTACCATTTACTAAAATGCAATTAGACCTTAAAAAGGTATTAATTATTTCGGTAGCGGTTGTTGGAGGCTTTTGTTTAATCTCTGCGTTTTTACCAGAAATGACAAACTCGTTTATTCCCGCAGGCGAAGAAACACAAATTGTAAATCAGTTTAAACAAAGCGGAGCAACTGATGCACAAATTGCACAATTTATGCCTGATTTTTTAGCTAACATTCAAAAAGCTCGTGAGTCTATTTTTACATCAGATGCTCGTCGTTCATTAATGTTTATTGGTTTAGCATCTATCTTTTTGTTTTTATACCTAACTAAAAAATTGAAGTTGGAATTATTTTTAGTAACACTTAGCATCTTTTTATGTGCCGATTTATGGCCAGTAGCTGGACGCTATTTGGATAATAAAAACTATGTACCAAAAGCTCAATATGATGCTCCACCTTTAAAAACACAAGCAGACGAACAAATATTACAAGACAAGAGTTTAGATTATCGTGTATTGAATTTATCAACTAGTACGTTTAATGATGCAGCCACCTCTTATTACCATAAATCGGTTGGTGGTTACCATGGTGCTAAATTGAAAAAATATCAAGAGATTATTGATTTTCATTTAGACAAAGAAATTAATGGCTTTTATAATGGGTTAAATGAAGCGGCGCAAAACGATAGTTTAATGCGTATTCACATGGCTAAGTTTGGTGTATTAAATATGTTGAATACTAAGTATGTGATTGTACCAGCTAAAGACCAAGTGTTTGCTATTCCTAATCCGCAAGCTAATGGTAATGCTTGGTTCGTCAAAAATATTAAAACGGTTGCTAGTGCCGATTCGGAAATTGTAGCCTTGTATGGTATGAATACCAAACGCGAAGCAGTGATTCAAGAAAAAAACAAAGCCATTGTACCAGCGGCTAATACTTATAATAACGATGGTAAAATTACTTTACAATCATACAAACCAAACTATTTAGTTTATGAAACAGATTCTAAAGAAAAAGGCTTTGCCGTATTTTCTGAAATTTATTATCCTAAAGGATGGAATGCTTATGTAGATGGTACTTTAACGCCACACACTTGTGTAAACTATGTATTACGTGGTATGGAATTACCTGCAGGTAAACACAAAGTAGAATTTAAATTTGAACCACAAGTATATAAAACTGGAAACAGCGTTGCTTTAATAGGCTCTATTTTATTATTAATTGTAGTAGGAGCAAGTTTGTTTTTCGCAAATAAAAAGAAAGAGATTGCTTTTTAATTAATTAGTTTTTACAAAATAAAAAAGCCTCTGTTAGAAATAACAGAGGCTTTTTTATAAATGTAATTTCTCTAAAACACTTCATCAATATCATTTCTTCTAATAATATCGCTGCTTGGTGCATCATCATCATCCCATTTGGCAGATTGTATAGTTTTGGTAGTTGGTTGTGTTAAAAAGTCGGTGTTTTGTACCATGCCCGAAGACGAGTTACTTGCATAAATATCAGACCCTTCGTTATAATCCAAATCCGTAAACTTAGCAAACTGACCAATGAATTTCAATGGTACATCCACAATAGATCCGTGACGGTTTTTGGCGATAATAATTTCTGCTCTGTTTTTTGTTGGTTGGTTATTTTCATCCACTTCAATACCATAATATTCGGGACGGTAAATAAACATTACCATATCGGCATCTTGCTCAATTGCTCCCGATTCACGTAAATCACTTAACTGAGGTCGTTTGCTGCCACCTGGTCTGTTTTCTACCTGACGACTTAATTGAGATAAAGCAATAATTGGTATTTCTAATTCTTTGGCCAATGATTTTAAACCACGAGAGATTGAAGAAATCTCTTGTTCACGATTTCCTTTACTATCTGGTCCGCCGCTCATTAACTGCAAGTCATCGATAATGATTAAGGAAATATTTTGTTGTTCTTTTAAACGACGAGCCTTAGCACGTAATTCGAAGATGGATAAAGCAGGAGTATCATCAATGTATAAAGGCGCTACTGATAATTTTTTGATACGCTCATTTAATTGAACAAACTCGTGATTATCTAAATTTCCTTTTAAGATTTTATCTTGGTTAATTTCTGTTTCTGAAGAAATTAAACGTTTTACTAATTGTAACGAAGACATCTCTAAAGAGAAAATTGCAACTGGCTTATTAAATTCAACCGCTGCA
>SYEI01000204.1 GCA_005800865.1 Bacteroidota bacterium
AAGGACGTTTTTAATAATTTAGTACTTATTAGTTAATTATTAATTTCTTAACCACTTTGTTGTTATCAATAGTTAATGAAACAAAATAAATACCAGAAGTTAATTTACCAGAAGCATTAACAGAATGCTTATTAGTTACACCTGCATTTGCATTTAATTCATTTTGCTCAACTATTCTACCTGTAACATCATACACTAAGATATTTACTTTTGAATTATATGGAGAAGTGAATTCAACTACAGAAGCAGCATTAGTAGGATTTGGATAAATTGATAATCCTAATGAATTTTCAAATTCACGAATTCCAACTGTTCCTGAGATATTAATATTATCTAAATAAAGGTTTTGTGATTCACCTCCATCAACATCATTTTTAAACCAGAAACGGAATTTAACATCTCTCTTTCCAACAAGTGGAGAAGTACCAAAACTAGGTATTACTACTGTTTCCCATTTATAATTTGTTGCAGTATAGCTTGTTGCTGTACTCCAAGGATTATAAGGTGCGTTAACTGTACCACCTGATAAAGCAGCCATTGTTGCAGTTACTGGACTACCAATAAATGTTTTCCAAGTACCACCACAATCTAAACTGTATTGTACTTTAAAAGTATCACGTGTTACACCAGTTTTTCTAGCAAATGAATAATCAAATTGGAAACCAAGATTTGATACATTTGATAAATCGTAAGAAGCAGTCTCAATAATATCAACATGTCCAGCGTTTCCAAAAACACCAAAATCACCATTAGCATTAGGTAATACTAAAGATTTTGTTTGACCTGGTACAAAACCAGCACCGTATTGATTAGATATTTCCCATGTAGGAGAACCGATATCATTATTAGAAGGAACAAACCAACCAGCTGCAAAACCTTGGAAATTTTCAAAATCTTCAGATAATGTATCTGAAACAAATGCAGGTGCATTTGAATTCCAATTTGTAATTACAGAGCTAATCGTTTTTGTTGAAACACCTTGAGCATTCGTTACAGTTAAAGAAACCGAATAAGAACCAGGAGTTGAATAAGTAACTGTTTCGATTGCTGCTGTAGAAGTTGATGGTGTACCACCTTCAAATTGCCAAACATATGATAAACCAGTTCCATTAAATGCTGTACTTGTATACACAATTGACTGTCCAGCACAAGTACTCATTTTATTTGAAGCAAAATCAGCTACCGGAGCACAAGGAGATACTGTAGATGGAGTGTATACAGTATCATTTTGATTTGTAGTTGAATTATAAGTGATTGTTCTGTTTAAGATACCAGTAAAATATAAATTCTCATTTGAAATCAACATATATCTATTACCAACTGCAGAAGTTGCAGATAATCTTACTTTATCATTTTGCCCTTTTGTAAACATTTTAGGGCAAGAAGAATAATCCATGATATTTTCAATATTTGGTCTTACTGCATCACAAGTAGCCATTGTTTTATTTACACCAGTTGTAGGTGAAGGTGTAGTTCCAATGTTTAAATTATATTCTTCAAATTCACCATTAGTTAAAGATGCTGTTGCTCCAGTAACAGGAACGTTACTTGTAATAACTCTCATTCTATATAATGCATAAGAAGCAGCAGGAATTACGTGACTTGCTGTAAAGGTTTGTGTACCAAATAATGATGCAGAAGAAGTAAAAATATTTTCATTTACATCAGCAAAATCCCCATCTTTATTATAGTCAATATAAACACCAACATAATTATTTTCAGCAGCTTTCGCTACACTAGTAATAGTAATTGTTTGTGCAGCACCACCAGCGTTAAAATCGTTACCATAAACCATCGAAAAATCAGAATACTCACCTGCTGTACCAGTTGCTACAACATTTGAAGTATCGTTTAACGGAACAATAGATGTTCCATTAAATGTAAATAAGTTTCTTATGATTGTTCCATTTAATGAGTTTAATGCAGTAACGTTATCCATTTTACCAAATTTAACTCTAGTAATATCAGAACTATCTGCAGGAGTAGATACAACTGGTGCAGTAGTATATGCTGCCGGTTTAGGGCAAGTACTAAAGAAACCTGTAGTAGGAGGAGTATCGGCAATGTCATCATTTCCACATTCAAAACCTGGTTCGTTTGAGCTACCAAAAGTATGACTTAAACCAAACCAATGTCCAATTTCATGACTTAAAGAACGAGCATTTAAACCACCAGTTAAAAAATCATTACGATAAACAATAGCATCAGCTGCAGTAACAGGTGATGTACCTGGTAAATAAGTGTATCCAACAATAATTCCACCACCAACTACTGGTCCACCAGAAACAATGTTTTTTACAATATAAATATTTAAATATTTAGATGGATTCCAATCACCAATACCATAAGTACTGTATTTATAATTAAACACATCCCCTTGAGACCATTGCGTGTTATCATCATAATGGTGAATAATACCATTTGTACAATTTCCTTGAGGGTCTTTTTGTGCCAATACAAAACGCATGTTAGCATCTTCATACAAAGGTTGAAACAAAGGATCAATTTGATTCACATCTGAACCTAATTTACCATAGTCGCTATTAACAACAGCTAAAGCACTGATACATTCGCTGTCATCAATATTTGCACCTGATCCATAAGGCTCACCTTGATGTAAAATATGGAATACAACAGGAACCGTATATGTTGGCTGAACTGAAGATGTTTTTGAGGCTGCATTTTGCTGTAAAAAAGCTTGATATTCAGCTCTAGAAGCGGCTTCAGCAGCATTTAATTTAGCAGCATAACCTGGTAAATTTTTTATAAAATATTCGCGGGCTTGGTAAGTACCACAAGGTTGAATTTCCTGAGCCTTAATAGAAGCGGCCATCAAAAAGCAGGCTGTAGCACTAAGTAATAATTTTTTCATTTTTATATAATTTATAAATTAAATAAATGGGGATTTATTATAAAGACAAACTTAACGATTAATTTAATTAATACAAAATATTGTTAAAAATTTGATAACACCCAAATTGTTAAAATTTTAAGATTCTGATTATCAATTAACTTGATTTACTTGATTTCTTTCCACTCGGTTAAATCTCTGATAACAACCGAGGCGCAAGTCATCCCAAAAACTGCTGGGATATAAGAAATAGTGCCATAAGCTGATTTCTTGAAATTAGTACCATCTGTTTTCATAATGGAGCGTTTATCTGGTAATTCAGTAGAAAAAACAGCTTTAAACCCTTTTCTAATACCTACCTCTTTTAGCCTTTTCCTTAAATAATAAGCCATCGGACAATGACAAGTTTTAGAAATATCTAATACTTTTAATTGAGTAGGATCCATTTTTCCACCTGCTCCCATCGAAGACACTAAATTATGCCCCATTTCCAAGGAAGTTTTAATTAAATGTACTTTGGGAGTAATACTATCTATAGCATCAATCACATAATCAAACTTTTGTTGAAGTAAAAGAACCATTTTTTCAGGATCTTGAAATTCAGAAATCACATTCAATTTTACAGAAGGATTAATTTGCAACATGCGTTCTTGCATCAACTTAGCTTTACCCATACCATGTGTGGTTGATAAGGCCTGCAATTGACGATTTCTATTTGTTGGATCAACCACGTCTCCATCAACAATGGTTAACTCTCCAATTCCTGCGCGGCATAATGCTTCAGCCGCATAAGACCCTACTCCACCTAAACCAACAATAAGTACATGTGCTTTTTGTAAATTATCAATT
>SYEI01000205.1 GCA_005800865.1 Bacteroidota bacterium
GACAGTTAGATACTATTTTGAATATCAAAAAAGGAGAAGTGTTTGATCAATCGTATCTCGACCAAAAATTATTTATGAATCCAACAGGTTACGACATTTCTTCGTTATACATGGATGATGGTTATTTGTTTTTTAATGTTTCTCCTCAAGAAGTAAATGTTCATAATGACACCATTGATATTGACATTCACATGTACGAAGGTAAACAAGCTACTATTAATAGAGTAACTGTAATGGGAAATACAAAGACGAATGATCATGTTATTTATCGTGAGATTAGAACAAGACCAGGTCAATTATTCCGTCGTTCAGATATTATTCGTACACAACGCGAATTAAGTCAGTTAGGTTATTTTGACCCTGAAAAATTAGGTGTTACTCCAACTCCAAATCCTGCGGATGGAACAGTGGATATTGAATATAAAGTAGAGGAAAAACCATCTGACCAAGTTGAATTATCTGGCGGTTGGGGCGGTGGCCGTATTGTTGGAACATTAGGCTTGTCGTTTAATAATTTTTCAATGAAAAATATTCTTAAACCAGATGCATGGAGCCCACTTCCAACAGGCGATGGCCAAAAATTTAGTATTAGAGCACAAACAAACGGTATTTTCTATCAATCTTACAATATTTCTTTTACAGAACCTTGGTTGGGTGGTAAAAAACCTAACTCATTAAGTGTTTCTGGTTTCTTCTCTATGTTTAATACTACGGGAGCAAAAAAATATGTAAACAATAGTGAAGGAAATAAAATTAGAAATCCAAACAGAAGTACCATGAAAATTATTGGTGGTTCAGTTGGATTTGGTAAGCGACTAAAGAAACCAGATGATTTCTTCTCTATTTATACGGAGGCAAGTTATAATTATTACGAATTAGAAAACTATCCTTACTTTATTTTAGCGAATGGTTACGCTAATGATTTTAATGGTAAAATTAATATTACTCGTAACAGTGTGGATGCGCCTATATTTCCTAAAAATGGATCCAACTTCTCCATTTTAGGTCAATTTACACCACCGTATTCTTTATTTAATAATATAAATTACGAAACAGCTACAACTGCCGAAAAATTTAAGTTTATTGAGTATCAAAAATATAAGTTTACTGCTGAATGGTTTACTCAGTTAACCAATAAAAAAGGTGGCGAAGGTAAAGAGGCTCGTAACTTAGTTTTAAGAACAAAAATTGGATACGGTATATTAGGAATGTACAATAGTAAAGTAGGTGTTTCTCCTTTTGAACGTTACTATATGGGTGGTAGTGGTTTAAGTGGTTTTCAAAACTTTGTTGCTCGAGAAATTATTGCATTAAGAGGATATACAGATAACTCTTTATCTAGTACGAGTGGAGATCCACTTTGCGCAAGATATACTATGGAATTGCGTTACCCTATTTCATTAAATCCACAAGCTACTATTTTTGTATTGGGTTTTGCTGAAGCAGGAAATACTTGGGCTCGATATAAAGATTTTAATCCTTTTCAAGTTAAACGAAGTGCTGGTTTTGGTTTAAGAGTTTTCTTGCCGATGTTTGGTTTATTAGGTTTAGATTATGGATGGGGCTTTGATAATATTCCTGGAAACACAGGTTCTGGTAACGGACAAGGTCAATTCCACTTTACTTTAGGTGCTCAGCTTGGAGAATTATAAACTCAAAAAAATGTTAATTGTTAAAATAAATGTATCTTGGCACACGTTATGATTATTACTAGAAACTCTAATAACACAATAACTATTATGAAAAAATTAGCTCTATCATTTTTTGCTGTCATTTTAATGACAACGTTTTCGTTTGCCCAAAAAATTGGATACATCGATTCTGAATATATTCTTTCAAACATTCCTGAATATAAAGCTGCTCAAGCAGAAATGGATAAAATATCTGTGGATTGGCAAAAGGAAATTGAGGCAAAATATGCTGAAATCGATAAATTGTATAAAATATACCAAGCTGAGTCAGTATTGTTGACCGACGATATGAAGAAAAAGCGTGAAAACGAAATCATCAATAAAGAAAAAGAAGTAAAGGAGTTACAAAAACAACGTTTTGGAGTTGATGGGGAATTGTTTAACAAACGCATGGAGTTGGTAAAGCCTATTCAAGATAAAATTTACAGTGCTGTTAAACAAGTAGCAGAAAGAGGTGGTTTAGCTTTTATTTTTGATAAAGCTGGCCAAGTATCTTTACTTTATTCAAATAGTAAATATGATAAAAGTGAAGATGTATTGAACTTCATGGGATATAACAAATCAAAAAAATAAATATAACAAATACAAAAACAATGAAAAACTTAGTAAAATCAATTGCAATTGTTGTCTTAACAGTAGGAACTATTTCAATCAGTAAAGCTCAAAAAATTGCTCACATTAGTTTAGATTCTTTAATCACTACGATGGCTGAAAGTAAAACAGCTCAGGAAGTAGCTCAAAAATATTTAAAAGATTTAGAAAATCAAGTAGCAACAATGGATACTGAGTTGCAAACTAAGTATGCAGATTATATGAAAAATAAGGATAGTTATTCTGCTTTAGTAGCAAGCACAAAAGAAAGCGAGTTACAAGATTTAAATAAGCGTATCGAAGATTTTAAAGCTCAAGCTCAACAAGATTACCAACGTAAATACGGTGAATTATCAAAACCAATTTACGATAAAGCTAAAAAAGCGATTGATTTAGTGGCTAAAGAAAATGGTTATAAGTATGTTTTAGATACAAGTACTGGAAATGTATTGTATTCAGAAGCAGCTGACGACATTTTGCCTATAGTGAAGAAAAAATTGGATACAATGGAGCCAGCTCAAATACCAGGAGCAGCAGGAGCAACAAAACCAGCTCCAGGAACTAAACCAGGCGGGGCAAAACCAGCAGGAAAATAGTACTTTAATCTATTTAGTTATTTGAACCCATCTCACATTGCGAGATGGGTTTTTTGCTTTTAACGATTGACTGTTAATAATCATTTTGTTTTACCTAAATAAAATTCGATAAAAGCATCAACTTTGGTTTATTCATTAAATCAAATAATGCTCATGCTTAAAAGTCGAATTATGGGAAAGTTAAAGTTTATATTATCAGTTCTTGTTTTCTTTGTTTCATTAGCTACAATAGCTCAAAGCAAGGATATTCAAGAAGAAGCTGCAATTGCTTTCGATTCAAAAGATTATAAAAAAGCGTATGAGCTTTATGATAAGCTTTATACTCAAGTACCCAAAAACTTTGAATATAAGTTTAGATTAGGCTACTCGTCATTATTTTATCCTGAAAAAAAGGCTAGAGCAATCGAAATTTTTGAAGATATTAAAAGAACCGATAAATCTGCCGATGCTGATTATTATCTAGCTAAAGCCTATCATATTAACTATAAATTTGATCAAGCCATAGCTTCTTATGATGCTTTTGTAGCGGCAAAAGGAACTAAAATTAAAGAAGATGACAAACCCTTTATAGCTGATGCTAAATTGGGCGTTATGAATTGTAATAATGGAAAAGAATTGATTGCCAAAAAAATAGTAGCTGATATTAAAAACATTGGAGCGCCTATTAATACTAATGAAACAGAGGGCGTTCCTGTAATTTCAGCAGATGAATCAATCATGATTTATACATATATAGGTGAAAAAAGTACAGGTGGGTTATTAAATGACATGTTAAAGCCCGATAAAGAAGAAGGGACTTATCATGAAGATATATTTATCAGTACAAGAAGTAGTGATTCTACTTGGAATGCTCCAATTGCTATTGCTTCTTTAAATTCAGATGCAAACGACGCCGCTGTAGCTTTATCGCCTGATGGACAAGTATTATTTACTTTTGCCAGCGATGTTAAAAATCCAGGAGATTTATGCGCAAGTAAATTAGTTGGTACTGATTGGAGCAAGCCTGAAAAATTAAATTCTAATATTAATTCAGAATCATGGGAAGGTAGCTGTTCTATTACTGCTGATGGTAGATATTTATACTTTGCTTCTGAGCGCCCAGGTGGATTTGGGGGTAGAGATTTATATATGTCTGAAAGAGTAAATGGAGATTGGGGACCAGCAGTAAACTTAGGAGCATCAATCAATACAGAGTATAATGAAGATGCACCATTTATTCACCCAGATGGTATCACCTTATTTTTTAGTTCACAAGGACATAAAAGTATTGGTGGATATGATATTATGTATTCAATTAAAAAAGATAATAATTGGATTGAACCTTTAAGTATGGGTATTCCTTTAAATACAACCGAAGATGATAGATATTATGTAATTAATGCTAAAGGTGATGTTGGTTATTTTTCTTCAAACAGAGGTGGAGCAGGCGGAAAAGGTCAGCAAGATATTTATACCGTAACTCCTGGTATGTTGGGTGAAAAACCAATTTTAGCTTTATTAAAAGGTAGTGTATATGTGGATGATAAACCAACTGAAGCAAAAATTGAAATCACTAAAAAAGAAACAAATGAATTAATAGGACCTTATTACGCTAACTCAAAAACTGGTAAA
Organism: Bacteroidota bacterium; assembly: GCA_005800865.1. GTDB lineage: Bacteria > Bacteroidota > Bacteroidia > B-17B0 > Aurantibacillaceae > UBA4416. The sequence continues at coordinate 4,490 of SYEI01000205.1, forward strand.
TACTTAATGGCTATTTCTCCAGGAAGTGGTTATAAAATTAAAATTACAGTTGCGGGAATGGATCCTATTGAAGAGGAAATTGATGTAGAAAAACTACAAAAATTTGTGGAGATTAGAAAAGATTTTTATGTGTATTCTCCAGGTTTTGAAAACAAGAAAAATCAAATTTCTGTAAAAACAATTTTAGATAGTTTATTAAATACAGCAACAAGTGTTGATGCATTTAAAAATGATGCGGTTATAAATAATGTAGTGGATGCTAATACATCAACTCCAACTAAAACTACAACACCTGTTGAGCCTGTAAAGCCTACAACTAATGTGCCTTGCGACGGTGCTACTCCTCCAGATTTTTCAGCTGTTA
>SYEI01000206.1 GCA_005800865.1 Bacteroidota bacterium
GGGTTACTTATTAATTTTAACGAAAGCTTAATAAAAAATGGAATTACGCGGATTGTCAATAATTTATAACTTTAAAAAACTTTGCGGCTTTGCGGCTTTGCGAGAAATGATTTAAAAGATGAACAGAGTAGTAATAACAGGTATAGGAGCTTGGTCGTGTTTAGGTAAAAACGTAGACGAAGTAAGAGATTCATTATTTGCAGGAAAATCAGGAATTGGTTTTGAGCAAGTAAGAAAAGATATGGGCTATCGCTCTGCGTTAACAGGCATGGTAGAAACTCCTGTTTTAAAAGGATTATTAGACAGAAGAGCTCGCATAAGCATGGGGCAACCAGCTGAATTTGCCTATATGGCAACTTCTGAAGCGTTGAAAATGGCTAACATGGATCCTGAATGGATTGAAAAACAAGAGGTAGGTATTATTTATGGTAACGATAGCGTTGCTCAATCTACTATGGAAGCCATTGATACTGTTAGATTAAAAAAAGATACCATGTTAGTTGGTTCTGGAGCAACATTCCAATCTATGAACTCAACAGTTACCATGAACCTTTCTACCATTTATAAATTAAAAGGTATCAACTTCACCTTAGCTGCAGCATGTGCTAGTGGCTCTCACTCCATTGGAATGGGTTACTTATTAATTCGTACTGGCTTGCAACACCAAGTAATTTGTGGTGGTGCACAAGAAGTTAATCCATACACATTTGGAAGCTTTGATGGCTTAAGTGCTTTCTCGATAAGAGAAAACGAACCAACCAAAGCATCTCGTCCGTTTGATAGAGACAGAGATGGTTTAATTCCAAGTGGTGGTGCAGCAACAGTGATTTTAGAAAGTTTAGAATCGGCACAAAAACGTGGAGCAAAAATATTAGCAGAAGTTATTGGATATGGGTTTTCTAGTAATGGTGATCATATCAGTAATTCGAGTGTGGATGGGCAAACTCGTTCTTTAGAAATGAGCTTGAGAGATGCTAAATTAACTCCTAAAGACATTGATTATATTAATGCTCATGCTACCTCAACTCCAGGTGGCGACAGAGTTGAAGCAAAAGCAATTGACCAAGTGTTTGGAGATGCTAAAACACCCGTAAGCTCTACTAAATCAATGACAGGGCATGAGTGCTGGATGGCTGGCGCAAGCGAAATAGTGTATACAACTTTGATGATGCAAAACGATTTTATTGCTCCAAATATCAATTTCGAAAATCCAGACGAGGATACACAAAAGATAAACATTATTGCTCAAACCAAGCAAACACCGTTAAACACTATTTTATCTAATTCTTTTGGTTTTGGAGGCACAAATTCTACTTTGATAATTAAAAAATTTGCCTAAATTTGTAAATTAATACAAATAAAATTCAGAAAGCATAGTAAGCATGACACAGGAAGAGATTATAAAAACAGTAAATGGGTTTTTAGTTGAAGAATTTGAAGTAGATGAGGCTAAGATTACCCCAGATGCAAATTTACGTGATACTTTAGAGCTAGATAGTTTAGACTATGTTGATTTAGTAGTTGTTATTGAAAGTCATTTTGGATTTAAAGTTGTTGGCGAAGATTTCTTGACCATTCATACGTTCCAAGATTTTTATACTTATTGCTTTAATAAAGTTCAGGAAAAAGCAGTTGCTTAATCCTTTTATTATTTTTTCAAAAAAGCTAAAAACAAAACACTGGTTGTTTTGTTTTTTTGTTTAATAGATAACCATGAAACATGAGTGATCAAAACAAATGGGATGGGCAATCAAAAGCCCAAGTTTTAGGATTTAAAATTTTTGTGTTTATCCTTAATACTTTTGGATTGAATCCAGCATACTTTTTACTACGTTTTGTTTCCTTCTATTATTTTCTGTTTTCAAAACCCAACAAATATATTCGTCAGTATTTTATTCAAGCACATCATTTCTCTCCATTAAGAGCTCGGTTAGCTATTTATAAAAATAACTTCATGCTAGGACAAACTATCATTGATAAAGTAGCAACGATGGCAGGGGCTAAAACACCTTTTAAAGTGATTCATAAAAATGGGGAAATGCTTGATGAATTAACTGCTATTGGCAAAGGTGGAATTTTAGTGAGCGCGCATATTGGCAATTGGGAAGTGGCTGGACAAGGCTTAAACAGATTAGGAACCGCCTTTAATATATTAATGTATTCCAACGAAAAACAAGATGTAAAACAATATATGGATGGCGTGATGAAAGAAAAAAAAATAAACATCATATCAATCGACGAAGAAACTAAAAGTCATATTATTGAATTACACAAAGCTTTTAGTAATAACGAACTTGTTGTAATGCACGGCGATAGATACAGAGAAGGCGCAAAAACATTAACTGCCAATTTTTTTGGAAAGCCTGCAAAATTTCCTGCTGGTCCGTTTATAATGGCAGCCAAATTTGGAGTGCCACTATGCATTGTGTTTGCCGTTAAAACCGATAAACATACTTATCAATTTTCAACTGAAAAACCAATCCAAGTAGATAGAGTAAGAGGTGAAGCACACCTAGAAAAAGTGTGTCAAGATTTATTATTACAATATGTTGCAAAAGTTGAAGAAACAGCAAAAGCATACCCTCATCAGTGGTTTAACTATTACAATTTTTGGCAGCCTTAATCTGAGATCATCTATAAAAATTAAACACATAGTCACATAGATTAAATAAGTAATGTTTTTCGATAAATAAGAACACAAAGAATTGAAGCGACGCTTCAATTACTATGTTAACTCTATATTCACTTCACCTTTTTTGTGACAGAAAACTATGTGTCTATGTGTTGAAAACCGGCAATACTAAATTTTTGTTTCAATCCATTGCGCATAGTTAATTAAACCAGCGCCATCTTTTGGGTTCTGGAATTTTTTCACAAAAGCTTGGATGTTTGTCTTCAAAGGTCTCCAACGGTTTTCAGATTCATTTAAAAATTTATTAATCAAATCTAAAATGGCTATGTCGATTTTAATGGACTCTTTTTCTTTCACATCCTCTATCAACTTATAAAGCTGATTCAACTGTTTATCGCACAATTCATAATCCTGAAGCTCTACTCTGTTTATTAATTCGAACACTTGTAACTTAACTATAAATGATTTGTCGAACGACTTAAAATTTTGTGACACATACATTTGGCTAAAAAATTTACTAGCTTGTTTATGTTTTTTTAAATCAAAATTTAAAATAGCTAGATTATTTAACACGTAAAAATATTGATTGGGATTGTTTTTAATTTGTTTTTCGTTTTGAGCTTCTTCTAATGTATCAATGGCCTTTAAGGCATTGGTCTTACTATAATTATTTACCAATATATTATAGTAATAAAAAATGTACTGATTGTATAAAGCTTTATCAAATTCGAAAATTGCTTTATGCAACACATTAGCATATTGTATGGATTGGGCATGTTTATCTAACATATAAGACGCATTACATAAATACACCAACAACTGTAATTTCACTTCGTGTGTTTGTTTCGTAAATAATTTATCATTTTCAAATTCCAATAAACAGGATTTTAAATACGCTTCCAGTGCGGCGTAATCTTTTAGCAACAACATTAAACGACTTAAATTTTGAAATATTTTAATGCGCAACTGCACAGAGTTTTTTACATAAGACAACTTTACAGTATTCTTTAATGTGTGATTTAACCAAACGGTAATTTCCTTTTTAGTTGTTAAGTTTTGTGTGGTTTTTACCTCGTGAGATAAAACTGCTAAATTATTTTCTAGATCTTGTAGTAATTTTAAACGTTGACTATTTTCATTTCTTTTTTCAATAATACGCGTAGGACTTTCTTCTGTATTTTGAATACTCATTCTTACCATTTGCTCATAAATTGCCTCCAGCAGTGCATACTCTTCTTTATCAATTGCTCTTCGCTCAGCTAGTTTTAAATAATGAAGAGCAAGGTTTGCTTTTTGTTTGCTATTAAAAATTTTTGCGAGGCCAATCAGATGAATTGTATCCGTTTCAGATTTTTTATGATTCAAATTAGAAAGAACTATGCCAATATCATCAGCAATTTTATTCTTGAGTCTGTAATATTTAGCATCTGGTTTTGTACCTTTATAAATAACATTAAAATGATACTTATCCGATTCATCCCCTTGTTTTTTAATAGAGTCAAATAACTCAATATCCTTGCGGCTTTCGAAGTTATGAGTTCGTTTTGTAAAAAGTTTATAGCTTTTTAACTCTTCCTTTTCTAAGGATTTAATTAAATCTTGTAAAACATCCATGATATGAGTATGTAATAAAATTTAAAAGTAATTAATATTTTCTCGTTTTTTTAATTAATTTTAGATTAGCAAAAAATCTTTATTATGAAACGTCTTTTAATATTATTAATTGTTTTAGCGGAACTAACAAGTTATGGTCAAGCAAAAATTGACATGAGTCCTGTTTTTTCGTTTACACCTGCAAATGCTACATCACCAGCAAGTACTGTGAGTTATACAACGCAGGTCAATTTTTCTGCATATATAAAAAATACAGGAAACACGGCCTTTAGCGGATCAGTATTGGTAACTGCTGTAAGAGACACATCTGGAGGGATTGGACTTGATTCAATAACGGTATTTGCTTCGCTACAGCCCAATGGCTTAGACAGTGTTTCGGTTGTTATAACATTTACGCCAACTGCTGGGCCAACAGCGTTTAAATCGGGTGGTAATGGAAATACGATTGTTGTATGGCCAATAATTACTAACGGTTCTGGAATTAACGGAGATAGTGTAAGGCCTGTGGTATGGATCAATGATGTTGCAAGTGTTTTTGAGTTTGAAAAAAATCAATTTAAAATTTATCCAAATCCGGTGATACATGATTTAACTATTAAAGCTTTGATTGGCAATAACTATAAAAACATTATCATCTATGATGTATTTGCCCGGAAGGTAAAAGAACTATCGTTTAAAGAAACCATCAATGTTTCTGAATTAAATGCAGGTTCTTATTGGATGATTATTAATTCAGAAGATAAATCGTACCGCATCAATTTTATCAAGGAATAAAACATTAAGTCATTTTTGTTAAAGAGCGAATCTATTAGGTTCGCTCTTTTTTTTGTTTTCAATTAAAGAAAAAATGCTTCTGTATATGTAACAAAATAAAAAATTAACTCATTATATACATACAAAAATCAAAATAAATATAATTTGAATATGTAATATTTAATAAAATGATGTTTAAATTCAGAAATAGTCTTTGCAAATTTGTATCAGGAAAATAAATTAACTTTAATACATACAATATGAAAACAACAATTACCAAAAAATTATTAGGACTAGCACTAAGTGTTTTTTCTATTACCGCAGTGGCTCAATGTCCCACCATCACAAACTTAAGCGTAAGTTACGGGGCTCCAGGAACTGCCACTATTACTCCAACTATTACTGGAACATTAAGCCCAAGCCAAACTAATTACTATTGGCAAACCAATCCTAATGTAACTCAAACATCTCAGTCCTATCAATCTACTGGAATATTTCAATACCCAGGTAACGGAACGTATTCTGTTTGTTTAACTTATGTTGATTCATTAACAGGCTGCTCAAATTCTTCATGCACCAATGTAATTATTAGTAATATGTCGCCCGTAGTTTGCAATGCTGGTTTTTACTTTTATACTGATAGTTCTTGTGTAACCCACTTTGTAAACACATCAACTGGCTCAACATTAAGTTACTATTGGGATATTAATGGGATGGCTTATTCCTCTGCAAATCCATCAGTGGGTTTAGCAAACGGCACATACATGGTTGATTTACGTACTTTCTCAAATGGCGTATTCTGCGATTCAACTTCTCAAAATATTTCTATAAGCTGCGGTGGTAGCGGAACGAATACTCCTTGCCAAGCTTCATTTTATACTTATACTGATTCATCATGTGTGACACATTTTGTAAACACATCAACAGCTGGCGGTAATGAAATATGGTACATTAACGGTATGACTTATTCAACATCTGCTAGTCCAGCAGTTGCTTTAGCAAACGGATCTTATTATGCTACTTTATACTCATATACACCAGCAGGCGGTTTCTGCGATTCTATTACTCAAATGTTCACTGTATCTTGCGGAAGCGGTACAACAACTGTTGGCTGCCAAGCTAATTCTCAATTCTATATTTTTGCGGACTCATTAAATGCAGGAAATTATTTTGCTTACAATTTATCTTGGACATCTGGAGCTGCATCTTATTTATGGGACTTTGGTGATGGCACAACATCTTCACAACAATATCCTTTTCATCAATATGCAATACCTGGACAATATATAGTTTGCTTAACTGTAACTTCTACATCTGGCACAACAACTTGTACCGATACATATTGTGATTCATCAAGTGTACAGCGTATGGCTGCTGGATTCCAAATGAGTCAAGTAAATGTTATTCCATTATCTGTTACTGGTATCAAACAAACAGAAAAAGAAATTGGATTAATAGCCTTCCCTAATCCAATTGCTGATGAATTAACCATTGAAGCAACAACTACTAACGATAACAAATTAACTTTTGCATTAGTGGATGCTTTGGGAAGACTAGTTTTAACAGGAAATTTAAACAACTCTAAAACGACTATCAATACTAGTAATTTAGAGAAAGGCTTTTATAGTTTAAGTGTTACA
>SYEI01000207.1 GCA_005800865.1 Bacteroidota bacterium
GTGTAATTTTAATGAAGTAACCATTCTTTTTATTTGAAACGTAAAACACATATTTTGTTTTTTGTAACGCTCTATTTTGTAGGACCGTTTTTGTATGCTCAAAATGCAAATAATGCATTGAGCAAAACCATGGATTCTTTGAAACTAGAGGTTAAACAGGCTAAACATGATTCAAGTAAATGTAATGCATTAAATTATTTAGTTGAGTTAGAGTCCGACGAAACTATTTGGCCAAAATATAACGACGAAATAAAACGAATTGCCGAAAAGAATTTAAAAACTGTTGAACCAAATTCAGTACTGGGTATATTTTTTCAAAAACGTTTAGCAGATGCTATTAATAATATAGGATATCTACAATATAATCAAGGTAATGTGGCCGAGGCGCTTCGTAATTATAGAGCGAGTCTGGCTATTCAAGAGAAAATTAATTACAAGAGGGGGTTAGGAGCTTCCTATAATAATATAGGAAATGTTTATCAGAATATGGGTAAATCTGATACCGCCTTAATTTATTTTTTTAAAGGATTAAAAGCTGCAGAAAGTATTTCGGATACACGAGGAATGGCTTATTCTTATGATAACATAGGCAATGTCTATTTAAATAAAGGAATTGTTAATAAGGCGCTCGAGTTTTTCTTTAAAGCTTTAAAATTACAAGAAACCTCAGGTGATGAATATGGGTTATCAAATGTGTTGAATAATATTGGAATCGTTTATGATAACCAAGGAGAACCTAAAAAAGCATTAGAATATTATTTTAAAGCTTTAAAAATTAATGAATCTATTAATAATAAATTAGGAATCGCAAATGCCTATAATAATATTGGAACATCGTACTTGAAATTTCGTGATTTTGAAAATGCGATGATTTATGAAAATAAGAGTTTGGCTTTGTATGAAGAACTTGGAAATATTGATGGCATTGCAAACACGTCTGGGAACCTTGGATTGGTATATTATGAAAAAAATGAGTTAGATAAATCGCTAAAATTATATTTAAAAGCTTTAGCCATTCAAGAAGAACTGAAAAATTTGGACGGAGTGGCAAATACAATGACTGCTATTGGTGGAATTTACTTTTATAAGAACAATTACCAATTGGCGTTACAATACTCCCAAAAAGCTATGGAGTATAGCCAAAAATTAGGTTATCCAGATGCCATTAGAAGTGCTGCTTCGCGTTTATATGAGATTTATAAAGTAAAGGGAGATTATCAAAAAGCCTTTGAAAGTTATGATTTATGTATTTTGATGCGAGATAGTGTTAACAATCAAGAAACTAAAAAAGCATCTATCAAATCTCAGTTAAAGTACGAATACGAAAAACAAGCTGCTGCGGATAGCGTAAAACATGCTCAAGCACAAAAAGTAAAAGATGCACAATTAAGGGCGCAAAATGCTAGTTTAAAACAACAAAAAACACAACGCTATGTATTATATGGTGGATTATTGCTAGTTTTTGGTATTTTGATATTTATGATTAACCGATTCAGAATAACGCAAAGACAAAAAGCATTGATTCAAAAACAAAAGGTATTTGTTGATGAAGCATATGAAAAACTTCACGAAAAAAATAAAGAAGTACTGGATAGTATTCATTACGCTCAACGCATCCAAAAGGCTTTAATTACCAGCGAAAAGTATATTGATAAGCAATTAAATAAATTAAATAAGAAGGATTAAACTTATTTTCCTTTTTCTTCTAGTCGTTTTTTAAACGCCTCCCAATCAAAATTCCATGGATCGGTTTTACGCACAGGAGCAATATCACTATGTCTTAACACATACTTAATGCTATAACGTTTTTTAATGCTATTAATTAAATTCAATAAAGCTTTGTTTTGTTCTTCAGTTGGACTCTCCGTATAAGATGTCATCAATTCAATTCCAATAGAGCAGGAGTTCACATTTGTGGTGCCATCAGGTAAAGAACTTTTACCAGCGTGATACGAATTATCTTTTTCATCTACTAATTGATATACTGTTCCATCACGTCCAATCACATAATGCGCTGATACGCCATACGTAGAAAATTGTTTGATCACTAAATCAATATCGTATTTATCTCCGCCTGAATTATTAAAGGTTGAATGTACAATAACCGCGTTGACGTTGCGGTTACTATTAGGTGCAAAACCAAAGCTTACTTTTTTATTAACGATGTTTAAGGAATCTCCAGCAAAAGAAGGTAAGCTAGATGTGATTAAAAATATAAATAGGATTATTAATGGTTTCATTATACTAATTTTTCTTATCAAAGATAATTGTTTTAAGATAATTGAAGGATGATGTTTAGTTATATTGTGTTAACGAGATTGATAGTAGGAAATGTTAGTGCCAGTTATTTTATTATGTATTTTATTGTCATAAGATGTTTGTCGCAAACTTCTTTTAAATTGTCACAGTACTCCTCTTTGTAAATTGAAATTAATCGATTGTTCTGGTCATAAGTGTTATAAATTTTAGTAATCATAACACTATTTTTTTCTTCATTATTTTTGTCGATAATTTTAGTATTTCTTATTTCTTCAATGTAATTGTCCTTTTTACGCCACGTTTTTGACCACTCACTTTTTATAATCCAATTTTTGTCTTTTAAAATGTAATATTTTGAATGATAGAGTGTATCACCAAAAATTTCTATTTCTGTCAACGAAGTTTGATTTATTGGATTCGTGTAATAATTTGTGTATTGTAGCTTTGAAATATTTTTATTCGGGTCTAATAGCTTTGAACAATAGGTGAAAGTGGTGTCGTTCCCATTTATCCAAGTAGTTTTAGAAATTTTATAATTCGAAGAATCCATCTCGATCTTGTCTCGTTTTATTATAATATTAGATTTTTCATTATAGTCTATCGAGATAATTTCTCCATTGTTTACTAAACCATAATAATTATTGCGTTGCAAAGTTTGCTTAATTATCGAATCATTAATCATTTTATATTTAACTCTTTCTTGCCATTTGTCAGAGTAACTTATTTGATTCGGTTTTAGTCTTATTGTTATTTCTTTATATTGATTTCTTTGATTATTCAAGATAAGCTTTTCTATTTCATAATCAAACATAGCCATCCCCTCGGAAGATTCTTGACAATTTAGGTCTGAAAGAATGAGATGAAATGATAAAATAAGTATGATGTATTTTTTTGTCATATAATTGGTGCAAGTAGGTGCTGTTATGCGGTCGTTTTTGTGTCATTAGCGTTTTGGTGGTATAAACATTATGTCAAAACCAACTTTGAAGTCTACTGTATTTGGGTCATATGGTTTATTTTTTAATATAGCAGTCAAAGCATAGTTTTCTTCTTCTGTCCAGTTGCGAATAACATAACATTGAATATTTTTTGATTTAAAATATTCTTTAATTATAAAAAATGCTGGGTTCTTAATAGTGTCGCTTGGTGATGATATGCTTGCGGTTATATCAAATAAATTTGTAATAGAGTCTGGCATATTTCTATTTAGGAATGTTGCAAGGTCGGCAAATGGGATTTCAGTTAAACTGTCTTTAGTCAAGTAAAGTCTAGGTGGCTTAGAATTGTCTAGACCTGTCCCACAGCGTCGAATAATATTGTTGTCGTGATAAAATATTTTGGAGTCAAGTAAAATGAAATTGTGTTGACCATAGAACATTAATGGAGGAATGGGCGGCGATTCAATTGTATTTGGAGTGGTTTTAACTAGATGTTTAATAATGAAATACTTTTGAGTTTCAGAGTCGGGTTTTGTCGAACAACTAAAAAGGGAAATTATAATTATAATGATTAGAATTGATTTCATTGTGTGTTCGTCTTAAAATGCCGCATAATTAGTCGCTTGGCGCTACTTATTCGTTTGCAATTAACAACAAACGAATACAAGCACTTACAAATAATTCGTATATCAAATATATTAAAAAAATCCCCTTCAAATTTCTCTGAAGGGGATTCAACTTTAATTAAACCAGAACTGAAAATTATTTTACTTCTTCGTAATCAACATCAGTTACGCTTTCGCCTTTATTGCTATCAGCATTAGCATTTGCATCAGCTCCAGGGTTTGCGTTAGCGCCACCTTGTTGCTCATTCATTGCTGCATACATTTCTTGACTAGCTGTTTCCCAAGCTGCATTTAAAGATGTCATTGCTGAATCAATACCTGCAATATCTCTTGCATCATGAGCAGTTTTTAATCCAGCTAAAGCTGTTTCAATCGTTGCTTTTTTCTCTGCAGGAATTTTATCTCCGTAATCTTTCAATTGCTTTTCTGATTGGAAAATTAAACCGTCAGCTGCATTAATTTTATCTGCTTCTTCTTTTGCTTTTTTATCAGAATCCGCATTCATTTCTGCTTCACGTTTCATTTTCTCAATTTCTTCTTTGCTTAACCCAGAAGAAGCTTCGATACGAATGTTTTGTGCTTTACCAGTTGCTTTATCTTTAGCAGATACTGATAAGATACCGTTTGCATCAATGTCAAATGTTACTTCAATTTGTGGAACCCCACGTGGAGCTGGCATAATACCATCTAAGTTAAACTGACCAATAGTTCTGTTATCTTTTGCCATCGGACGCTCACCTTGTAATACATGTAATTGTACACTTGGTTGGCTATCGCTAGCTGTTGAGAAGGTCTCTGTTTTTTTAGAAGGAATTGTTGTATTTGATTCGATTAATTTAGTGAACACTCCACCGTAAGTTTCGATACCTAAAGATAAAGGTGTTACATCTAATAATAATACATCTTTTACTTCTCCTGTTAATACACCACCTTGGATAGCAGCACCTAAAGCTACAACCTCATCCGGGTTAACCCCTTTGCTTGGTGATTTTCCGAAGAATTTTTCAACCGCTGCTTGGATAGCTGGAATACGAGTTGAACCACCTACTAAAATAATTTCATCAATATCAGAAGTTGATAAACCTGCATTTTTTAAAGCTGATTTACAAGGCTCAATTGTTCTGTTGATTAAGCTATCTGCTAATTGTTCGAATTTAGCACGAGTTAATTGTTTTACTAAATGTTTTGGAATTCCGTTAACTGGCATAATGTAAGGCAAGTTAATTTCAGAA
>SYEI01000208.1 GCA_005800865.1 Bacteroidota bacterium
AAACCTTTCTTAATAATTAAAAAAGTTATTCAAACTTATTACGATTAATTTTAAGGATATGCATATTGTCTAACGTCAGCATCAAAGGTTCGTGTATTCGGTAAGAAATGACAAAAACCTCACGCAAAACTCACGCAGAAACAACAAAGGACTCACGATTTAACGTAAGTCCTTTGTTTTCATGTAGCGAGGATGGAATTTGAATCCATGGCCTCAGGGTTATGAAGATTTTTTGTGAAAATGAAGGCGTTAACTTGTAGTTAGTTATGTTTTCACAAAACCGAAAACGACCGAATTCAGTCGATTTCAGGGGGTGTTTTCATGACACAGCACATTTTGTTATTTAATCTTATTGACGGCAATAACAAACCCCGCCCCAAAGCACCCGGGCGGGGTTTGTTTATGATGTGCAATAAACTTTTATCGCTTATTAAAAAGTGATTTCGATTCTTGCGTATAAATATCTTCCGTTCATACCCAATTGCGTTACCCTACGTGAATAGTTGAATTGGTTATTAGATGAAATACCATTATTATTCACAATACCTCTTTGAAATGCCGTTTGTGATTCAACAAATTGATCGTAGGTAGGACTGGTTGAAACCACATCTAATCTTTTATAAGAACCCCTAGAAGCTACCAACAAATCAGAATAAATATCAAGTAAATTATTTGCACCAGCAGAAAATCTCCAAGATTTAGATAACTTATAGCCAATACTTAAATCAGTTACAATTTTAGGGCTTAGCACCTGCATATAAAACCAGTTAGTTGCTCCTCCGCCTTCAATATGTGTAACCTCTCCAAAATAAGTGTTTCTAAGAAATAAATTAAAGTTGTCTTTTTTATAAGAAAGAGAAAAATATCCTTTAACTTTAGGATTACCATCAATTAATGTTGCTTTATTAATAGGACTCATATAAGTGGACTCTCTACCTAATAATTTTTCAGAAACTTTTGTTTTGCCTAAAATTTCACGCTTTGATAAAGTAGTTGCTAATTCAAATTTTAAACTTTGTTTTTGGGGCAATTTTAAATTATAAGCGGAAATGATATCAATACCAGAGGTTCTTAGGTCAGTTGCATTTGCCATAAAAATTCCCCTAGCTGCATTGTTAGCTAATAAAGTGGTATATAATAACTGCGATACGGCATCTCCTGTTGCACTACCCGAAAACGCATCTGTTAAAATAATACGATCTGTGATTTTTGTAGAATAAGCATCTACTGTTAAGCTAAATTTATTAATTTTCAAAGTGGTTCCAATGCTTACACTATTAGAAATTTCAGGTCTTAAGCTTGGGATGCCTAAAGCCTGTGCAGCTTTGCTGTCATTGGGTAATGTTGCATCATCAAAAGCAACGCCTCCCTGAAATACAGTGGATGTTTTTGTTAAAAATCTTTGTTGTAAAGATGGCGCCCTAAATCCTGTACTTAATGATCCTCTTAATGAAAAGTTATCAGTAAGTTTATATCTACCTGCTACCTTGCCACTTAAGTTTCCTCCAAAATCAGAATAATTTTCGTATCGTGCAGCAAAGTCAAGTAATAATTTATTAATTGGTTCCATTTCAAAATCAACATATAGTGCAGTGGATGTTCTGCTCTCATTTTTTGCATTGTCTGGTCTGAATCCAGGAAATACTTGCGCGCCACCTGCAGGAATCCCTGTACTATTATCCGCTAATTTAACAGTAGTAGGAGTGCCGTTTAGAACATCGGTTACACCTCCCGTTTTTCGCATATAGTTTGCCCAAGAGGCTTCTTCTCCAGCCTTTTGTTGATAATTTTCATACCTTAATTCAGCACCATAGGCCACATTTAAATTTACTGAATTATCTAATTTTTTTGAAAAATCAATATTTGTAGTGTTTTGTCTAAATAATAAAGTGCCTGCATTAAATTCTGATTGTTTGCTTTGATTATTATAATAGGCTGATACATTTAATGTATTCTCAATATTAAAACCAAAACTATTTTGACCATACGTATTACTAAGATCATAATTCCATGTTCCCACTTTTCCCTTTAATCCTGTTCCTAAAGAAATGTCGTTAATATTAGAAGTGATTTCAGGTAAAAATCCATTTGGATAAATAGCTGGTATATTACTGTTTTGATAAGGCATACGATAAAAGCCAGTTGAGTTTCCCACTCTATTACTTAAAATACTAAAGAAATAAAACTCTCCGCCATTTTTTAGCGCTAGACCACCATTAATTACACCTTGTAAATTTTTAGTGCGTGATTGGCCAACTCTCATTTGAAAAGTATTACGATCTACGCCAAGTGTGGTCATTAAAGCCATACTAGCAGAATCACCAGATTTTCGATTATCAATATCTCCAGTTCTTTCACCAGAACGAATTGTAGGTTCTCTTTGTTCTAGATTTAAGGTTACATTGATAAAACTTGCTTTTGTTTTACCAATTTGCCAGCCGTAATTTACAGATGCGTTTGTTTTTCTGCCATCCATAACACTATTATTATAATATTTAGGATCGTTTGCCGGCCCTTCTCCAAGTTTAAAACTTCCAGGAGTAGCATGCTTATAAGATTGGTAAGTGGTAATATTTGCACCACTGCTAAATACTGCTTTTCCAGTCCCAATATTTTTATTTAATTGAATATTTATAACACCAGCAATAGCGTCCGATCCGTATTGTGCTGCTGCTCCATCTCTTAGTAATTCGATTTTATCTATAGAGGCAGCTGCAATAGCATTTAAATCCGTTCCTACCGAACCCCTTCCCATAGTTCCGTTTACATTCACCAATGCAGAAGTATAACGGCGCTTTCCATTAATTAATACTAAGGTTTGATCAGGACCCAAACCTCGAACAGTGGCGGGATCAACGTGGTCAGTTCCATCGGCTACTGTTTGCGTAGTAGAATTAAACGAAGGAGCTACATGGTTTAATATATCTGTCAAGTTGGTTTGTGGTACTTCAGAGGTTAATGTTTTTAAATCAAATAAATCTACTGGAGATACCGATTCCAATTTAGTTCTTCCAACACTTCTTGTACCCAACACCACTACTTCATTTAAGTCGTTATTACTTACACTAAGTTGAATATCAATGGGGTTATTGTCTTTTAAAGTATATGATCGATTTGAAAAGCCGCTAAAACTAACCACAAGAATATTTCCAACAGTTGCTTTAATTGAAAATTGGCCATCTTTACTAGTCTGTGTTTTTACTTTGCTTCCCTTGATAGATATGGTAGCACCAGATAGGGGCTTTCCTTGTTCATCTTTTACTTTTCCAGTAAAATTTGTTTCCTGACCACTTGATATGAATGCAGATGCAATCATGACTAAAATCATTAAAAATTGTTTCATGTTATTGGTTTTATTGTTTGAATCTAATCTATTTTTAACAATTACTAAAAATTAGTAGGTTAGTAGAATAGTATCAGCTTTAAAAGTTCGTGTTTTCGGTAAGAAATGACAAAAACCTCACGCAGAAACAACAAAGGACCCACGATTTAACGTAAGTCCTTGATTTTCATGTAGCGAGAACGAGATTTGAACTCGTGACCTCAGGGTTATGAAGATTTTTTGAGAAAATAAAGGCGTTGATTTGTAATGCGTTATGTTTTGACAAAACCTAAATCAACCGATTTTGACCGAATTCAGGGGGTATTTTCCTCACACAGGATGATGTAAGTCACCATTCATAGACATTGGTAATTATATATCCATATTGAGTGACATCAGATACCCTTTAAAATATCATTTTTAATGTCTTTTTCAACTCGTTTTAAATAGGTAATTCTTTTATTCTGAGATACAAATGGTACACTCCAAAATTGGCGAGTTTTTGTTTTAAACCACCCGAATACAAATGAATACACACCCATAATTAGCCTCAATTTAACTGAATTAAGGTATAGAAATAATACAGGAAATCCAGGGGCTCCATGTGTGAGATATGTTCTGACTTTTTTATGACTAAGCAATGGCTTTGGATAACCATATAGTTTTGATATAGGTATAAAATTATAAGCAAAACCAGGAGTGAAAATTTGATCAAAGAACGATTCCAAAGCAGGTGTTGTTCTGAACCACCAAACTGGTGATATAATATAAATCCTATCAGTCCAAGTTATAAGATCTTTGTACTCTTTGATTTTTTCTTCCCCAAAATTAAAATTAATATTTTCTTGGTAAAGATCTATAACATGAACTGCTTCATTTTTAGAGTTTAAGGTTGATTTGACAG
>SYEI01000209.1 GCA_005800865.1 Bacteroidota bacterium
GTATTAGCTCTTGTTACTTTGCTTTAGATTCAAATAGCAATAAAAAATTAATTATTGTCAAAAAAATGGACACAACCATTTTCAATGTAGGCACATCAAATTTTGCACCTATGTATTGGAATGGTCCTAATAAATTATTGTTTACAAGTGCTCGTAAAGGTGGTGTAATTTTAGATCCAGAAAAACAAGATTCAAGGTACTTATGTGATTTATACTACACTGAATTAAAAGATACGGGTTGGATAAAACCAGTAAACTTTGGTAGACCTGTTAATACCGGTTTACATGAAGGTTCAAATGTAATTTCATCGGATGATATCATGTTTTTTACCCGTTGGAGTGATGCTAATAGAAATGAGGCTTTTATATACATGGCTAAAATGAAAGACGGCTTGTTTTATGAAGCATACAAATTGAGCGAAACAGTTAACAAAGTTGGATATAAAAGCATTCAACCCTATGTTTCATTTGATGGGACAAAATTATTTTTCTCTTCAAATAAACCAGGTGGATTAGGCGGGTTTGATTTATATGTTTGTAATATTGATGAAAAAGGGTTAACAGGAGAGGCGAAAAATTTAGGCCCGACTATTAACACAGCCAAAGATGAATCAACTCCATTTTTTCATTCTATTTCAAATACATTATTTTTCAGTTCAAATGGACATACAGGTATTGGTGGTTTAGATGTTTATAAAAGTGCTTTAAATACAGATGATTCTATTTATGCTGTGCCTAAAAATCTAGGTACACCAATTAACTCGAGTAAAGATGATGCCTACTTTATTTTAGATAGAATTCAAACAAAAGGATTTTTCGCAAGTGATAGAGAAGATTGTCCAGGAGGAAATTGTTATGACATTTATGAGTTTGAAAATGAACCAATCATGTTTGATATTAGCGGTACAGTAACTAACTATGTTACTGATGAACCTATTCCTGGTGCTCTAATTACAATTAAAGATGTGACAGGAGAAAATGAGCCATTATTTATTATTACAGATGATAAAGGATATTATACGACACCATTAAAAGAAAATACACAATACTTTTTAAAAGCACAAAAGAAAAGTTTCCAAGCTAGTTCCGCAAGTGCAACTACAAAAGGTTTAACCGAAACAGCTCATTTAATTCAAGATTTTGTATTGGACGTTATACCTGAAGCAGATGTTGTAATTGAAGGTATTGAATACGATTTAAATAAAACTACGTTACGTCCAAAATCAATGGAAGTACTTGATAAGATTTACGAATACTTAATTCTGAATGATAACTTTAGTATTGAAATTAATGCTCATACTGATACACGTGGTAGCGATCAAGCAAATCAGATTCTATCACAAGGTAGAGCGCAATCTTGTGTAACTTATTTAATTGGAAAAGGCATTGATAAGAAAAGATTATTACCAACTGGATACGGAGAAAAGAAACCTTTAATTAGCGATGAAGAAATTGCGAAATTTGTTCCAAAGAGCCCGGAATTTGAAGCTGCCCATCAAAAAAATAGAAGAACTGCTTTTAGGGTAATGCTAGAAACCACTTTGATTAAAGAAGTTAAAAATAAATAAAATTATTACCTGCATTAAAAAAGCCCTGTGTTATTTCAACATAGGGCTTTTTTAATTATAAATTTCTCTATCTAATTTCCCACTCTTTCCAATCCATTTCCTCACCATTTAGTATACCTAAATAACTTTGATAACGTTCTTGAGAAATTTCACCAGTATCAACTGCTTTTAAAATGGCGCATCCTGGTTCATTCACATGTATGCAATTATTAAATTTACAATCGTTCATTCGAGCCATCATTTCAGGAAAATAATGTGCAACTTCTTCTTTTTTCATTTCAACCAAGCCTAATTCTTTTATACCGGGCGAGTCGATAATATTGCCTCCAAAAGATAGGGGAAATAATTCAGCAAAAGTGGTGGTGTGCATTCCTTTTAAATGTGCTTCGGAAATATCACCAATTTTTAAATCCAAATTGGTATCTATCGCATTCACTAAAGTACTCTTCCCTACTCCACTATGCCCTGAAATTAAAGTAGTTTTATCTTTCAACAATGTTTTAATAAATTCAATATCCTGTTTATCAAAAGATGATACAGAATAACATTCATAACCAATATCGGTATATAATTTCATGATATCATATTGCAATTCTATCATCTCTTCGTCCAGCACATCTTTTTTATTAAACAAAATTTTAGCTGGAATTTCATAGGCTTCAGCTGTAACTAAAAACCGATCAATAAATCCTAAAGATGTTCGAGGTGCAACTAAAGTAGCTACTAAAACGGCTTGGTCTAAATTACTGGCAATAATATGTGCTTGTTTAGATAAATTGATGGACTTACGAATGATGTAATTTTTACGAGGGTGAATTCCTGTAATTTGATTACTACCATCTTTATCTCTATCAATATCTACAATATCACCAACCGCTACAGGATTGGTTGTTTTACGGTCATCCAACCGAATTTTACCTTTCAAACGGCATTCTATTACCTCTCCGCTTTCAATGCGAACCGCGTACCAACTTCCAGTAGATTTTACAACTAAGCCTGTCATTGGCGTAAAGATAATGAATTAATAAATAGAACGCAGATAACACAGATTTACTATGATTTAAAAATGATTTTTGTTTTTAACAAACATTAACCGCTTAATCTTATCAAATCACAACTATCAGTGCTATCAGCGTCCTATTAAATCTAATAAAAAATCAGTATTTTTGAGATAACATTCTACTACTATGTCCATTAAAGTAAATAACATCACAAAACTATACGGCACTCAAAAAGCGCTAAATAATATATCTTTTGAAATTGGAACAAATGAAATTGTTGGTTTTTTAGGTCCGAATGGTGCAGGAAAAAGTACCATGATGAAAATTTTAACTTGCTACATTCCACCTACTGAAGGGTCGGCTAGCGTATGCGGTTTTGACACGAACAATCAAAGTATTGAAGTAAGAAAGCAAATTGGTTATTTACCAGAACATAATCCTTTGTATTTGGATATGTATGTGAAAGAATTTTTAGAATTTATTGGAGGTTTATATAAAATTAAAAACGCCAAAGAACGCGTTAAGGAAATGATTGAAGCTACTGGATTACAAGTAGAACAAAATAAAAAAATTGGTGCTCTATCAAAAGGATACCGTCAGCGTGTTGGATTAGCGCAAGCCATGATTCATGATCCTAAGGTGTTGATTATGGATGAGCCTACCACGGGATTAGATCCTAATCAATTGGAAGAAATTCGTGGATTGATTAAAAAATTGGGTAAAGAAAAAACGGTGATGCTAAGCACACACATTATGCAGGAAGTAGAAGCCGTTTGCGATAGAGTTATCATTATTAATAAAGGAGAAATTGTAGCAAACGATACTACGGAAACATTGCAAAAAAATACGACAAAGCAAGTTATTACGGTTGAGTTTGACAAGGAGATTTCATTGAATTCTTTAAAATCGATTCAAGGTGTGGAAGATGCCATACTAATTGACGGTAAAACGTGGAAAGTGATTTCAGCTGTAGAAAATGATGTACGTAAAGAATTATTTAACTACGCGGTAAAACACAATTTCAGTGTATTAACCATGAATAAAGAAGAGCAAAAATTAGAAGATGTATTTAAAGCATTAACTAAAAAATAATGCAAAAACCAAATTATAGTATTTATTGCGGATGTAAATTTATTACCACAAACAAAGTACTTGAAGTCTACAATCCTTTTAATCA
>SYEI01000210.1 GCA_005800865.1 Bacteroidota bacterium
CAATTAGACGCAATAAATTATCCAAATTGGTATAGTGTGCAGTCAGGATTTACTTCTTTAACTCCAGGAACTTCGGATGTCATAAATACGATTTACAACACACCTACAAACATTCCTTTAGGAACTCAAGTTAATTTTTATGATTCAACAGCTCATGCAGCGCCAATCAATACAGCATGGTTAACTGATCAAACGCCTTGGAATAATGTTCAAAATTATCAGCAATATGTAATTGGTTCTTATGACCCTAACTTTAAAGAAGTAAGCCCTCAGGGCATAGGCACGCAAGGTTATATTGCATCTAAGGATTCATTATTGAGTTATGTCATCCATTTTCAAAATGAAGGAACCTATTTTGCACAAAACATTTCAGTAGTTGATACATTAGATGCTGATTTAGATTGGACAACTTTACACCCAGGTTATTCTGATCATAGTTATACAACAACTGTAAGTGAAAACGGTGTTATTACATTTAAGTTTGCTATTATCAACTTGCCTTGGAAACAACAGTATGGAGACATCATGAGTTCGGGTATGGTAACTTATACCATCAAGCGTAAACGTAATGTAGCACAAGGAACTCAGTTTAAAAATTCCGCAGCTATTTATTTTGACTACAACGCTCCAATTATTACTAATACAACTTTAAATACTTTAAATGATGTATTTGCTTCAATAGAAGAAAAATCTAAAATAGATAATAGTGACGTCGTATTATATCCTAATCCTGCAACCGATAATTTGAGTATTATTATAAATGCTAAAGCATCTAATAACGGACAAGTTAACATTCTTGATATTACTGGTAAAGTACTAAGTTCTCAAGACATTAATTTAGAAAACGGCAAAAATGTAATTAACCAAAACACAAATGATCTATCGTCTGGTATTTATTTTGTGCAAGTAAAATACAATGAATCATTCGTTACTAAAAAATTAGTAGTGATTAAATAAGGTAGTTGTTTTGTTTTTTAACAGCGCTTTCATTGAATTGGAAGCGCTGTTTTTGTTTATTATTATTTTGTTAATTTTAGGGAAATTTATTTACATGAAATACTCATCATTCCAAAAGGAATAAATTCTAATGAAGATGGTGAGTATACCATATGACAATTTAAAAATAACATCTCCATATGAAAAAACTATTTGCACTCTATTTTTTAGTAGCTCAATTTTCCGTTTCTGCTCAAACCATTAACGAAACATGGGTAAAAGAAAATTACACTAAAAAAGAATATACCATCACTATGCGCGATGGGGTCAAATTATTTACAACAGTATATGCTCCAAAAAACAATTCCGAAAAACATCCTTTTTTGATGACTAGAACTCCTTATTCTTGTGCCCCATACGGAGAAGATAAATATCAATCTCGTTTGTGGAATTTTCATTGGAGAGAATATTTAAAAGAAGGGTATATTTTTGTATTTCAAGATGTGCGTGGAAGATGGATGAGTGAAGGAACTTTTATGGATGTTCGCCCGTTTAATCCAAATAAAAAAACAAAAAAAGATATTGACGAAGCCAGCGACACTTACGATGCGGTTGATTGGTTAGTGAAAAATATCCCTAATAATAATGGGAACGTTGGTGTATTTGGAACGTCTTATCCAGGGTTTTATTCTACCATGGCAGCTTTAAGCGAACATCCAGCAATTAAAGCGGTTAGTCCGCAAGCACCAGTAACAGAGTGGTTTAAAGGAGATGACTTTCATCACAACGGTGCATTTATGTTGTGCGACGCTTTTAATTTTTATTCTGGTTTTGGGCAGCCACGCCCTAAGCCAACAACGATTGGTCCTAAAGAATTTGAGCATTACACAAATGATATTTATAAATATTATTTGGAAGTAGGGGCATTAAAAAACTTTAGCAAATTAATGGGTGATAGTATTTTGTTTTGGAACGATTTAATGAATCATCCTAATTATGACGAGTGGTGGAAAGCGCGTGATGCGCGTGTTGGTTGCAAGAATATTAAACCAGCAATGTTAACGGTTGGTGGTTTGTTTGATGCAGAAGATTGTTTTGGTGCATGGCGTTTGTATGAAGCGATTGAAAAACAAAGTCCTGCAACCAATAATAAAATTGTGATGGGACCTTGGTTTCATGGAGGCTGGAGCAAAGGTGATGGGAGCTTTTTAGGGAATGTGCGTTTTGGAAGTAAGACTTCTAATTACTTTCAGAATAATATCGAAATTCCATTTTTTAATTATCATTTGAAAGGAAAGGGAAATATTGAAAAACTAGCAGAGGCCTCTATCTTTTTTACTGGAGAAAATTCATGGAGAAGTTTATCAACTTGGCCTCCAAAAGAAATGACGCCAACACCTATTTATTTTAATGACAATTCTTCTTTATCATTTAATAAATCTTCATCACAAAATAGTTCTACTAATTACGTGAGCGATCCTTCAAAGCCTGTTCCATTTACCGAAGATGTATTAGATGGAAGAACAAGAGAATACATGACAGATGACCAACGTTTTGCTAGTAGAAGAACTGATGTGATTACATTTAAAACGTCTGTTTTAGAAAATGATTTGACACTAGCTGGAACTGTCATTGCCGATTTAAAAGTGGCTATCTCTACAACTGATGCGGATTTTGTAGTGAAACTGATTGACGTGTTTCCTGATGGATTTGTGTATGATACTTTAGTTTATACTTCTGATAAGGATAACGACTATTTAATGGATGGTTACGAAATGTTGGTACGTGGTGAAATTATGCGTGGACGATATAGAAACAGTTTTGAAAAACCTGAATCATTTGAACCAAATAAATTAACAACTGTAAAATTTGAATTACCAGACGTGGCACATACATTTAAGAAGGGACATCGTTTAATGATTCAGATTCAAAGCACTTGGTTTCCTTTAGCAGATCGAAACCCGCAACAATTTGTTGACATTTACCATTGTGAGGATAAAGACTTTATCAAATCAGAAATTAAATTATTTCATGATGCGAATAATGCATCAAGTGTGATTTTGCCTGTGTTGAAGTAGTCTTATTATTGAAACAAAAAAGCCGCAATACTTGTTGCGACTTTTTTTATTAGACAATGAATTTATTATAATTTCTCAAAAGCAATTTCAAAAGCTTTAATGGTTTTCTCAATATCTTCTTGTGTGTGAGCTTCGCTCATAAAACCAACTTCATAACCAGAAGGTCCAGAGTAAATATTGTTGTCTAATAAAGCATGATATAAAATTTTGAAATGTTTCATACTATCTGCATCAATATCCTCGGCGCATCTAATGGCTTTTTTATCTGTAAAGGCTAACCAAAAAATAGAACCAACACTAAAAACAGTAAAGTTGTGTTTGGTATTCTTTTTTAATCCAGCTATTAATGTTTGAGTTTTAGCTTCTAGGTCTTGATAGAAATTAGGTTTTAAACATTCGGTTAATTGAGCAATACCTGCTGTCATAGCTACAGGATTTCCACTCAAAGTACCAGCTTGATAAACGTTACCTTCTGGAGAAATAGACGACATTATTTCTTTACTAGCACCATAGGCCCCAACAGGGAACCCGCCCCCAATAATTTTACCGTAAGTAATGATATCTGGTTTTATATCATAGTAACCAGCAGCACCACAAAACCCAACTCTAAATCCACTAATCACTTCATCAAATAATAATAAGGTTTTGTTAGATGTACAGATGTCTCTTAAAAATTGTAAGTATTCTTTTTCTTGCAGCAACAAACCATTGTTCGCAGGAATTGGCTCAATAATCACACAAGCTATTTCATCTTTAAATTGAGCAAAAGCTTGTTCAACCGCTTCTTTACTGTTTAAAGGAACGACTATCGTTTCTTTCACAAAACTTTCTGGTACACCTGCAGAAGAGGTTTCTCCAAAAGTCACTAATCCTGAACCAGCTTTTACTAATAACGAATCAGAGTGGCCATGATAACAGCCTTCAAATTTTA
>SYEI01000211.1 GCA_005800865.1 Bacteroidota bacterium
AACAATTGTGGATACACAAAATTACTCCCTAATATATTTTGATAATTGTCTACATAATTTCCAAAAACGGCTGCATTACCTGCTCCAGCAGAATTTTCAAAAAAATGAAATTTAACATTAGTAGCACCAACAATTAAATCTTTATCTCCATCACCATCTAAATCACCAAAAGTAGGTGCCATCGAAAATATATTATAGCCTGATAAAGATTGGTAATCTCTTGTGATTAAAGAAAAGGAAGGCGAGGTGTTTGTTCCAATATTTCTATAATACGCTAGCTTAGATTTATTAGTATTGACGGTGTAATAACCTAAGTTTCCAACTATCAAATCCTTTTTACCATCCGCGTCCGCATCAAACAAAACTGGATAAGCACCTTCTCCCAATTCAATCATATCTTCTTGTAAAAAATTCTTTTTTTGAAATACAAAATTTACAGTTGGCGTAGTGGATGCATTTTTATAATACCAAACACTTTGATAATTTTCTGCACCTGAAATTGCATTTGGACTACCAATTAAATCCTTGAATCCGTCATTATCCACATCTAAATGATAGGTACATGGAAAAGTATTTAACTTAATAATGCTTGTACTAGCTTTATTAGGATAATTAGGATATAAAACAGTGGTATCGCCAATATGTGCATTTGAAGTGCTTCCTGTATTTTCGGCATAAAACACATTACTACAAGAAATATCTCCCATAATAATTTCTTTATCACCGTCTCCATCCCTATCAAAACACATTAAACAAGAACCAGAGTGTAATACTTTATCCACGTTATTTTCAATACTATTTTCATATAGTTTCATAAATGGGCAAATATTCATATCAACTTGACAGCCACTTTCTTTAAAATCTCCCCAACATTCATCTATCATATCAAACACTAAACTATCTGAAGTTCCGTACAACTCTTGACTCATATTTTTATGATATTCAGCTTTAACCCCAATAACCGAAAAAGTCAAAATATCTAAATCCCCGTCAGTATCTAAATCAGAAATTCCTGGTATCCCAACTGAACTCACGGGGATATTACTTAAACTAGGCGCACCAAAGGGGTTGTAATCACTTCTTAATAACGATTTTACTAAAGTAAACACTAAAGTTTGCCCAACGGTATTATTCTTAAAAACCTTTATTCCTCCTGGTGTGTAGGTAAAAAGATCAGATTTGCCATCAAAATCATAATCAAAAAAAAGTGCCCAATCTGAAACCTCCGGAAATTGTTCTTGGTGAGTAAAATCATGTTTATATTTAGATTCACCAACAGCTCCAACATTTAAATAAGCTCTAAATCGTCCTCCCGAACCTCCTATTTTATCATAAGCTACAATATCGTTTACTCCATCTCCGTTTAGATCAATGTTAGTAAAAGAACTAAAATTAATCCCTCCAGCCCAAGGCATCAATATGCGGTTGTTTGATTCAAAAACAGGGATAGTATCTCGGTAAACATTAGTTTGAGCCCAACTCAGTTTCAGAGTCACTAAAAGAAAGAGTAAAATTTTAACACGGCTCATACATTAGCAAAAATACGAATTAAACTTTAAATTAATTGCTAACTGCTTAATTTTCAGCATTAAATTAATTTGCTTTATATATGCCATAAACTTATATTTGCACCCTTAATTTTATTCGATTTAAATCAATTTTATGCAAAACAAAGGTGCCATTAAAATTTTCGCTATACTTTTAGCGCTTGCCTGTATTTTTTACTTATCCTTTACTTGGGTAACTCGTGGGGTAGAAACTGAAGCAAAAGAATATGCCGAAAGCATTTCTAGTTCAGCTGGAGTTCAAGCTAACGCTAAAAAATATGCTAACGGAGACGCTACAAAAGAATTATTCTATGTAGATTCTTTAAAAGAAAAGTTAGCTGATAAGTATTTAGATTCTTTGAAAACTCAACCAGTTTACGATTTAATTATTGCTAGCTACACATACGAAGAGTGTAAAAAGCGTGAAATCAACTTAGGTTTAGATTTACGTGGTGGTATGAACGTAACTTTAGAAATTTCGGTTGCTGATATCGTTAAAAACTTATCTAACTTAAATCCTGATGCAGCTTTCAATAAGTCTATTAAAGATGCTCAAGACAATATGGGTGTTGGTAACAACGATGATTTCTTAACTTTATTTGCTAAAAAATATAAAGCAAACGCACCTTCTGGACAATTAGCTCCTTTATTTCAAACGATTGAATTAAAAGGTAAAGTTGCTTATAACGCTACTAATGAAGAAGTAATTACATTTTTACGTACAAAGGTTGACGAGTCAATCTCTAACTCCGAAAAAACATTCCGTTCTCGTATCGACCGTTTTGGTGTTGCTCAACCAAATATCCAAAAATTAGGAAACAGTGGACGTATCTTAGTTGAATTACCAGGTGTAAAAGACAAAGAGCGTGTTCGTGAATTATTACAAGGTACTGCAAACTTAGAGTTTTGGGAAACTTATGATAATGCCGAATTAGGAAATTTATTAATTGGCGCTAACGATAAATTGTCAAAAGCATTATATCCAAATTTTAATA
>SYEI01000212.1 GCA_005800865.1 Bacteroidota bacterium
TGCATTACAGCATTTTCAAGCATATCTTTCATTAGTGACTTCGTTAATTTTATTAATTTATTATTCGTTTCTTTTGAAAAATTATCAAAATCAAATGGAAAATCTTTTAGGTCACTCGGATTGTTTGTTCTTGCATCTGAGTGCATAACGTAATACCAGAAATACAATGTACTATTCAGATTAGCAAGTGTAATTTTTAAGTCATTATCAGAATTGAAGTATAAGTAACTTTCCCTTGAAGAAACAGATTGTATACCATTGAGCATAAAAACTGGTTGGAAATCAGTCATAATTTTCCAATATCTACCGCCGCTATTACGATAAAACAATACGTTTTTAGTTTTACTTCTAATTGTTTTATGCGTTATTTGTTTGGAGATATTATTAAGTTTGTTTAAAATACTAACCTCAGGTTGACTAGACGTTTTTTGAATGCATCCTGCTTTAACTGTAGAGGTTGTTTCCTGATAAGACAATTGATCAAACAATAACTTCCTATGTTCAGCATTCCACTTATAATAATATGTTGAATATACCTTTCGACTCACAGAGGTTGTAGCTTTCTTAAAAATTGCAATAGAAAGATTTCTTTCGGCACCTTCAAAAAGCTTACTAGGCCTTTCAGCATAATTGCTTATATATAGAATATTTGTATTATCTATTTCAAGTTTTTGAAGCGAACTCATTCTTGCTGTACAATAAGCACTGATAGGGATGATCATTCCGTTATAGCCCTCATTTTTTTGAATGGATATCGCTTTTTCAATTACGAAAGAATATAAATTCCCAGCTTGCAAAGTCTTGTAATCACCAATAGTATATTTGCTTCTAATAGATGAATATTCTACGTATGGTGGGTTACCTATAACGACATCAAAACCACCATCAACTGCAATAAGTTTATAAAACTCAGCGAACCAATGGAAAGGTTGATGATTTGAATGCCAATATTCGAAATGATTTACTTTTTTCTTTTGCTTTTTTCCTTTATCTGTGGTTATCTCAATTTCAATTTCTTTTTCTAAATCGATAACTCCATAATTAGAAGAGAGGTATTCATTAAGCTTATGATTTAAACCTTTTAATCTGGCACTTAAGTCAGTTTTAGCTTTTTTAAAACTATCACTTCCTTGGTCGTTTATTAACTGACTGTTTTGGAAATGACTGTGGGCTTTACTTACCAATGCAAACTCCTCCTTAAACTCATCTAATTTTTCATCTGCAAATAATGGTTCTTTCTTTTTGATGGTTTCTAACAATTCCAATTCTGTTGCAAAACCAATTAATGTATTACCTGCCCGGATATTAAAATCAACATCAGGTAAAGGCTCTAATCCAAAATTTTCCTTACGAGGATTTACATCTACACAAGCTACTAATTTTAAAAATAAGCGCAGTTTGGCAATTTCTACCGCTTCTTTCATTATATCTACACCGTAAAGATTATTTAGTATAATGCTTTTGTAAATGTAGTATTGTAAGTTTGGATGCTTTTCGCTTTTTACATCTTCTAATGTTTTTTCAAAGAACTTATATTTTCCGGGCTGTTCAGCTGTAAACTGTTCCATGCGGATAATACAAGCCTCGTAAATTGGTTCTAAAATATTGAGAGCCGCAAACAAGAAGGCACCTGAACCGCAAGTGGGATCTAAAATTGTAATTTTATTAATTGCTTTGTAAAAATGCTCTACAAAGTTTGAATCTGGTGTGCTTTCAATAAAATCTTGTGTAAACTGACGAATATTTAAATTGTAGGTTATAAACTCATTGATTGATTTTATTTCGCCACAAATAATTTTATTTTTTATTTCAGCGTAGCGTTTTCTCCTATCAATTAGCTCACGATATAGTTCGGTTGGCAATGCAATGTCCAGTGGAGCAGGTTGATTCCAGGCTTTTCTTATTTCCCATAAGTGTGGTTTAGTGTCTGCCTTAACTTGCTTTTTTTCTAAGGTGGAATTAAATCCATCTTTTACGTCTTTTGGTAAATCATTTAATAAATCTCCATTTACAGGAATACCATATTTTACAGCATTAAAAATATATGTATCACCACTGCTTTTTATGTATGACCAAATATAAGCGTCATTCTTAAACGCTTCTTTGTAATTACGCGCAGTTTCATCAAACAAGAATGGGATAATGGTGTTTTTACCTATGTATTCCGTTATGTCTTCTTTGGTATAATAAGCACCCATTGCAGCACGGTCATTGATGTATTTCTCAAAAATATAACCAATAACATCGGGGTTAATATCACGACCTGTTGCCTCTATGCTATTATCTAAATGCCAATTCCATTGATCAAAGAAATCAAATATTTTTTTAAAAGCTTCGTCAGCAATATTAATTTGCGAAAATTGATGTTCCAATTCGTGAACATCGAACAAGCCACCATTTAGATATGGTATTTTACCTAATTCAACTGGTAATTTTTGTTTGCGCTTTTTTTCGGGTTTACCTAAACCATCGTGAAACAACTCTAATAAAAAACTGCGGTAAAAGCTATAGAAATTGTTTTTGCCGGATTTATCGGAACAAGCACCTAACTTATTTTGCAGGTAATTTATATCTTGGTCTAAAAAGCCTTTCTTTTGAATAAAATAACAAAACATTAAACGATTAAGCATTAAAGAAGCATACCATTGTTTATTTAGGTTTTCTTTATCGCTTATATGCTCATCGATCCCATCGATAAAATCAAGAAAAATCGTGTGTTGCTTTTTGAATTGGTCATAGAACTTTTTAGTAACCTGGTCGGTGTTACGTGCAAAGTTTTCTGAAATACGTTGCTTAACATCTACAATTGTAATTTTTTCTTCTTCATCTAAAGTAAATAACAAATTTTTCATTCTCTGAAAAAGACCTTCAACATCTTGATGTGTGTACCAACTTACTTCACGAACTTGTTTGGGCTTGTTCTCTTCCTTAATAGCGAGCTGCCAAATTTGTTGTTTCTTATCTTTATCAAAATAAATAATAAGATGTTCGAAATAATGATTCGCAACTTTACTTTCTAATTGTTTACGAATATTACTTAAGGGAATTTTTCCATTTGATAATGGAGTGCAAAGGATTATTACGAA
>SYEI01000213.1 GCA_005800865.1 Bacteroidota bacterium
AAACCTTTCTTAATAATTAAAAAAGTTATTCAAACTTATTACGATTAATTTTAAGGATATGCATATTGTCTAACGTCAGCATCAAAGGTTCGTGTATTCGGTAAGAAATGACAAAAACCTCACGCAAAACTCACGCAGAAAAAACAAAGGACTCACGAATTAACGTAAGTCCTTTGTTTTCAACACTTTCCAGTGTAGCGAGAACGAGATTTGAACTCGTGACCTCAGGGTTATGAATATTTTTTGAGAAAATGAAGACGTTGATTTGTAATACGTTATGTTTTAGTAAAACCAAAAACAACCGATTTGAACCGATTTCAGGGG
This sequence comes from Bacteroidota bacterium, assembly GCA_005800865.1. Lineage (GTDB taxonomy): Bacteria > Bacteroidota > Bacteroidia > B-17B0 > Aurantibacillaceae > UBA4416. Next base: position 325 of record SYEI01000213.1, read on the forward strand.
GTGTTTTCCTCACGCAAGGGATATTGTAAAAAAATCAAAAGTGTTTATAAAAGCGATAAACAAAAGCGAGGATAAAATAGCGTTACAATTTAACTAATAATACCATTGTTGCTGTCGTTTGTTGATTGCTATTTTGTGTGTATTTAAAAATAGGGTCTTTTGAATTATACCTTTTCAACTCTGAACGCCATAATACTTTTGGCGAAATTTGATAATCGTAATTGATAGAAGCGCCTAATGTTTGATACCCATTTGGAGTTGAAGTGGTGATAATAGCTTGTTGTTGATCACTATAAAATTCTAATCTACCGGCAATTTTACTTTTATCAGTGAGATTAATTTTTGAAATAATTACTGGAGTATACCACACAGTGGATTTAGTAAATGCTACTTTTTGAGTGCCAATATCAAAGCCTAAGATGAATGAAAGTTTGGAAGACGCATCATAGATGGCATAAAGGTTATGAAATATTCTTAACGCATTATTTATACTATCTACCTTTATATTACCAACAAAATTACTATAGTTAAGTGTTAGGCTACTAGTTGGTTTGTAATTGGCCTGAAATCCAACACTAGGATTTTCTTCCCCTTTAGGAATGGCAATTTTCTGCCAACCATTTAGTATATGAAAAGCAACATATAAATCCTGTTTTTTATTGGTATAATTGAATTTGATCCCCGACTCATAGTAAGGAGAGTTTTCTGCCAATATACTCCTTGTCAAATTCCAGCAATCACTTCCTACTGCACTCTCAAAACCAATATGAGATGGCATGACACCGGCATCTATCCAAAAGTCTTGTTTTTCAAATGGCTTGTATCCAACATTAGCTTCCATTAAAGGCTTTGCCCAATTCGGTTCTGAACTTAAGTTATACATGGCGTAATTACCTGTCATCAATGCCAAACTTGATCTTATTCGTTTTGATTGATAATTTGCTTTTACGAAAGCTAAATTGACATTCGGCTGATTGTGTTTTTTATAATTGTAGTTAAAGTCTGGCTTTTCATTATTAAAAGGCAAAAAAAAGTCATAACTATAATATGTTTCAATGTATGCACTTACATTAAATAATTTGGTGGTATCTACTTGAGCAATGCAATTATTAAAAATTAATATCAAAAGAAATAAAAAGGTAAAACGCATAATTAAAAGTACTAAGAATGTTTATATCCTTCTACCAAAACAACAAAGGACCCACGATTGAACGTAAGTCCTTGATTTACATGTAGCCAATATTGTACTACATTCTAACCAAATGTGGAGAGATTTGAGAGAATTCTATAGGTTGGTTGGAGTTTTTGAAAAGTTCCTTAAAATCAAAAAAGTCGGCCCTTAAAGCCGACTACCTGAATTCGTATATTATTCCTGGAAATAATGTTATTCTTGAGAATAACACTGTAGCCGAGACCGGGATTTGAACCCGAGACCTCAGGGTTATGAAGATTTTTTGAGAAAATGAAGGCGTTGATTTTTAATAGGTTATGTTTTCACAAAACCGAAATCAACCGATTTGGACCGAATTCAGGGGGTGTTTTCCTCACACAGAGTAATAATTAATTTTCTGTAGGATTATCCTTTATGCAACGCACGGAGTAGCCACTCTCTAAATTAGTTTCCCACCCCCTATAAAATATTTCAGTGGTGTTATTCAAATAATAATGCCATGCTCCTCCATTTTCACCTATAGCGGTCCACCAGATACCGAAACTACCAAGATCACCGAACGTACCGATATTGTTGTAACGGGTGTTGCCAGGAAGACCTGAAAAGCCACTCTCATTGGTAGCACCAAAATTAGGGGAATTCCATAAACTTAATCCAGTGGCCTTCATCTTTCCACCTGCCACACCTATGCCGCCCAAGAAAGTTGTTATAGTTGTCCATTCTTCTTTAGAAGGTATATGCCATCCTTTTGGTGCTAACCCCCTTGGATCATTCACTGCATACCAATTATATAGTTTTCCATAAATAACGCCGTTGGCCTTGTTATTGCTATGATAACACCAAGCTCCTGTTTTTAGTGCTGCCCATTCTTTTGCATCAGTTACCTGTGGAATGACATCTCCATTGCGATAAGTTTCAACCTCTAAGTTTTTATCCATCCATAATTGTTGACCTATTTGAACAAAAGTGTATTTGTTACCATCGATATCTGTCACAAATGTAGCTAAGTTTATTTCATTTGAATGCGTTGAATTCCCTTTTTGATTGTACGAAAAAATTCTGTACATATAATTTTTCGGTTCAGCTATACTCTTATCAGAATATGTTGTAATATTATGATTCAAAGTAGCTATTAATTTATACTCATCATTTCCTGATTTCCGTTCAATCTTAAACCCTTCTTCATTTTTTGAACTATCTATCCATGTTAAATCTATTTGAGTAGATTTACTTACTACTCCTTTTAAATTTATTGGAGCATTAGGAATGGTTACTACTTGTGTAAGAGGTGTTGTTAAATCTGAATTTGATTTTACACAACCATTTAATAAAATTAAAAAACTAAGAAAAAATATAATACGCATACTATTAGTTTTTAAATGAAGTGAGCAGTTTAATTACTCGAATGTACAATTTTTTAAAGATTGTTTTTTATGCTGACTATAAAAAATGATAAAAACCTCACACAAAAACAACAAAGGACCTACGATTTAACGTAAGTCCTTGATTTTCATTTAGCGAGACCGGGATTTGAACCCGGGACCTCAGGGTTATGAAGACAAGAAATATATCACATCAGTT
>SYEI01000214.1 GCA_005800865.1 Bacteroidota bacterium
AAAAAAGCCCTAGTAAATATTTACTAGGGCTTTTTTATTTTGTGTATGTTGTTTTATTTTTTGTAAACCATTACGTTAAATACAAATGGTTGAATTTTTTTAATTTGTTCGCTACGTTTCAATCCTTTTAAATTAGAACGTTTGGTTACTAAACTTAAGTCTTTTTTCAACGAATCGTTTTCTAATTTTTCAATCGTTTGTTTAATGAAATTAGATTTAATAGCAAAACCTGTAGCTTCTGCAGAACTTTGTTTACCACGAATCACACCAATAATATTTCCTTGTTCGTCCATTAAAGGACCGCCGCTATTACCTGGATTTACTGGAATTGAAATTTGATACATCGTTGTGTCGTTATTAAAGCCAGTCATTGCGCTTAATGCACCTTCGCCATAAACTGCATCTCTACGAGGATAACCTAATGTAAAAATTTTATCGCCAATTTCAGAAGTATTATCTTTAAATGAAAAAGGGAAGGTCAAATCTTTAATGGCATCTATATTATCTATTTTATAAATAGCAATATCTAAAGTTGGTTCGCTTGCTACTAATTTTGCAGAAGCTCTATCTAATACACTATTTGTTACAAATACCGAATCTGCATTTTTAACCATGTGGTAACTTGTAATGAAATAACCTTTGTTGTTTAAAGCAAAACCAGTTCCCTCGATATTTGCTGGCGCATAATTTTTGTTACGCTTGTTAGTAGCACCTGTGATACCTTCAATAATGGCATCTTGAGAATATTTTAATTCAGTAACATCGCGTTTTAAATCGGTGATGGCATTGCTTTGTTGTTTTAATAAATACCCACCAGTACTTAAAATTGTTACCGTGCTAATAACAGCAATTACGGCTACAGATGCAGCAACTGCAAATGTTTTACCATGCTTTTTAATGAAATTTTCTTCTTGTTTTATGGAAACGATTTTAGCGTCTTTACCAAATTCTTGTTGGTGAATGGTAGCTAAAATTTGTTTTAAGTTTGCACGTTGCTCATGCTGATTAATTCCTTCTATTAAGGTTTTGTGTTTGTCAAACGCGTTAGCAAACTCCGAATCTGTTTTGATTCGATTTTCAAACTCTTGTTTTTCTTCGGCACTTAACCCTCCAAAAATGTAACTGTCAAATAATTCTGTTGCTCTCATGTCTCTCTCTATTAATATACTCTCTCTTTATTTCTCTTCAAAAAAATAACGTTTTAAACGTTGTAAACATTTGTATTTCTGTGTCTTTGCGTTGTCTGAATTCGTATATCCAAATTTCTCCGATATATCATCCATGCTTAATTTATAGACATAAAAATCTTTTAATAGTGTTTTGCAAGGCTCTCCTAAATTCTCCATGCTTGCATTCATCTTTTCAATATCAGATTCTTTTTTCAAATGATCCGATATTTCATCTGTTACGTCAACTACTTCTCCTTCTTCATCTTCTTTAAATCGGGTGATTTGCCCGTTGCCTCGTAATTGTTTTAACCAAAGACGTTTTGCAATAGAAAAGATAAAGGTTTGTAATTGGCAATTCAGCTGAAAAGCAGGCTTTTGGACATTTTCATATAAAACAATAATTGTTTCCTGATAAATGTCGGCGGCAGCTTCACTGTTACCACTATTGTTTACAACATATTTAAGAACGAGATTGTAGTACTTTTTGTATAAAGCGCGTAACACCGCATCGTTGTTATGCTTGAGCCCTTCAATAAATTCAAGGTCTGTGTACGCTACTTTAGCCATAAAGCCACTGTTTATATTAATACCTTTTTGGGCTAAAGGTAACCCTGAAGCCCTTGTAAAAATTAATAATTATTTGATTTTTAATAAGTTAGGCTGGTGATTTATTTAGCCATTAAAGCCTCTATTTCATCCGCTTCTAATGGTATGTTTTTCATTAAGTCATCATTTCCAGTTGCTGTAATGATGTAATTATTTTCTAAACGTATTCCTAAATTTTCTTCTGGAATGTATATTCCAGGTTCAATTGTAAATGCCATTCCAACCTGCATTGGTTCTGCAAAAAAACCAACATCATGTACATCTAACCCAATAAAGTGAGAAGTGCCATGCATAAAGTATTTTTTATAGGCAGGCCAAGCTGGATTTTGGTTTTTAACATCTTCCTCAGTAATCAATCCTAACTGAATAAGTTCTTTAGTCATCATATCACCAACGGCTGCATTGTATTTTTCAAATGTATTTCCTGGTTTTAAAATAGCAGCAGCGCCTTTCATTACTCTCAATACGGCATCATAAACTTCACGTTGACGTTTAGTAAATTTACCACTTACTGGAATACAACGCGTCATATCACTTGCATAGTTTCCATATTCAGCAGCTACGTCTAATAATATCACATCACCATCTTTACACTCTTTATTGTTTTCTACATAATGCAGTACACAGGCATTGCCACCGCTTGCGATAATTGGTCCGTATGCAAAACCGCGGCTTCTGTTTCTAACAAATTCATGAATTAATTCTGCTTCAATTTCGTATTCCATTACTCCGGGCTTTGTAAAACTTAATAAGCGACGAAAGCCTTTTTCGGTAATATTACAAGCTTGTTGCATCAATTCAATTTCAATTGGATGTTTAATGGAACGAATGCGGTGCATGATAGGAGCAGAGCGCTCAATATGGTGTAATGGAAATTGAGCCATTATTTTTTTATTGAAACGCATTTCTGCAGTTTCCATATCAATGTATCTGCGAGTATGTTCATTGCTGTTTAAATAAAAGTGTTCCGCTTGAAAACCAATGGCCTTAAACGTTTTTTCAAACTCATGAAACCACATAATATTGCTAATTCCACTAACATCTGTTGCTTGTTGTTTGGTTAATTTAGCGCCTTCCCAAATAGCAATCAACTCACTTGTTTCTTTAATAAACAATATTTCTTTTTGTTTTCCATCTTTTGCATCTGGATAAATCAGTAAAATAGTATCTTCTTGATCAACGCCTGATAAATGAAGTAAATCACTATTTTGAATAAAACCTAATGAACCATCTCCATTTGTTGGAAGTATATCATTACTTACAAATAACGCTAATGAATTTGGTTTTAAATGCTTTGAAAAATTTTTGCGATTATCAATGTATAAGTCTTTTTTGATAGCAGAGTACTTCATATTTCTAGTTTTTTAGATAAGGACTAAGGTATAAGTTTTTATGAAGATTAGCTAAAACAGCGCAAAAAAATAGCGAGAATTAATCTCGCTATAAATAGATGGATTTATATGAAAAAGGCTTAGTCTAACGTTATATAAACCGATAAGTGGTCGCTGTAACCATTATAGTATTTTTCTCCGCTATAAGTGCGATTTGGTCTTTCCTCACCCGTTTTATTGTTTTTAAATAACACAAAATCTTTCTTTAAAATAAATGCATTTTTTGGATTAAACTTATAACCTTTTTTAGCGCCAATAAATCCTTGCGAAACAATAATTTGGTCCAATACTCTCCATTCTTTATCATAATAGTGCGTGCCTTGTTTAGCTGCATCTAAAGTTTGATAAGCATTGTATAATTCACTTTTATCTTTTGGTTTATCGCTTGCTTTCAACGTAGTTAAAATACTGGCGTTATCTGGGTGATCATTAAAATCGCCCATGACTATTACTTTTGCTTTTGGATCTTTCTTTTGTAGTTCATTTATTTTAGCACGTACTTGCTCGGCAGCATAAATACGACGAGGTTCTGATTCTTTTTCGCCTTCTCGTCTGCTTGGCCAGTGGTTTACAAATACATAAATCACATCACCATTAGTTGCTTTTAGTGTTGCGAATAAAACATTACGCGTTTTATAATCGCCTAAAGAAGGATTTGTAGCATTTAATTCTTTGAATTCTACTAAACTAAAAATAGATTTATCATATAATAAGCCAACATCAATACTGCGTTCATCAGGACTATCTGTACATAATACTCCGTATGATTTTTCTTTTAACTGAGATTTAGAGATTAGCTCTTCTAACACTTCTTTATTTTCAACTTCTACTAGACCCACTAAATTTGGTAAACCTGGCCCAGCCACTGTTGAGTCTAACACTTGCGCAATTTTAGTTAACTTGTTCATGAAACGTGTTTCGTCCCATTTTAGCGGAGACTCAGGCAAAAACTCATCGTCTTTTTTATTGGGATCATCTTTGGTATCAAAAAAGTTTTCGCAGTTATATAAGGCAACTGTGATGGGTGCTTTTGTTTGAGCAAAACCAGCAGTGATGCTTAATAACAATAAACTAGAGGAAATAAATTTACGCATAGAACAAAGTTAATTAAAAATATTTTGTGACATTAAAGGTAAGATTTAAAAAATAACGCCATATTTACTTATTGTTATTATTTTATAATTTTTTAGAACATGAAGAAAATGTTGACTTTGAAAAACATTGGTATTTTTTTAGTATTTCTGTTTTTAGTAATCCAATCTATTAGAATTGATAAAACTACGGAACCTGTAAATCCAGCAACAGATTTTATAGCACTTACATCAGCAAATGCTGAGGTAGCTAATACTTTAAAAATTGCATGTTACGATTGTCACTCTAACCAACCAACGTATCCTTGGTACACCAATATTGCACCTGTTTCTTGGTGGATAAAGCACCATATTGATGAGGGAAGTCACCATTTGAATTTCTCGATTTGGGGTACTTATAAAGATAAGCGCAAACACCACAAATTAGAAGAGTGTATCGAAATGGTGGAAGAAGGAGAAATGCCTATGAGCTCTTACACATTAATGCATGGAGAAGCTAAATTAACAGATGCACAAAAATTGCAATTGGTGGAATTTTTTAAGGCACTTAAAAATGCGATGCCTCAGCCAGAAGAAGAACAACACTAAAAATCTAACACCAGTATTTCAACTCTTCTATTTTGTTCTTGTTGATCTGCTGTTGTTGTTGCGGTCAGTTTAAATAGCATTTCGTGATCACCTTTACCGTCAATTTCTATTCGTTTTTCATCAATGCCTTGTATAGCTAAATAGTTGCGAATAGTAGTTGCTCGTCCTTTTGTAAAAGCAATAATTCCTTTTTCATCTTGCATATCTCTTCCGTTGGAGTGGCCAATAATTTTAATTTTCAGGCTCGGATTCTTTTTTAGTAGCTTATATAAGTTATACATCGAAGGAATAGCTCTAGGTAAATATTGCACAGAACCACCCACAAAATTAATAGAGCCAATAGAGTATTTGTTTCCTTTTTTGAGCTTTGGTAAAACTGTTTTTAGTGCTTTTAATTGTGCGGTATCGGCAAGCGTAATGCTTTTGGTAAAACTAAAACTACTATCATTATAAAAATTTAAATTATAGGATTGATTTTTGGTGAGAGGAGCAATAAAATTGTAACTACCGTCGTCTGCTGTTTTTTCTAAAGAGATTGTATCACCTTTCTGATTAGTTAATGCAATCTCTGTTTTAATGCCTTTATTATTATCATCTGTTACGGTTCCATTAAATACAACAGGCTGTGAAATTTCAAACTCTAAGGTATGTCCATCTCCTTTTTCGTAAACGTTATCTAAAACTAAATAATATATTTCGCCCTTTTTTACAGGCAGGCTTTTACAGTAGGCAGCACCAACCCCCTGTTTTACCAGCTCTTTTGTTGATTTATAATTTAATCCTGTTTTGCCGTTTAATTCTTCTTTATCTCTACTAATACATGCTCTGATAGGATTTATTTTGTGGGTTTGTAAACTATCACAAAAACTATTTTTCGCAGACTTAAACAGCATAAAATCATAATCATCATCTGCTTTGGTTGGAATAATATTCATGGTTAATTCGCCACTCAGATTTATGATGAGTTTATACCAAGACGAATTATGCTCTTTTTCGAAGGCATAGGTTGTTTTTTGTTTTGCCGGACTAATTTCTTTTATCTCCCCAAAACCTTTTGGAGCAATGGTTTTCCCGTAAATACTTTTACTATTAACAGGAATGACTTTGGCTTGATTACAATCACAAAAAACAGTATCCAGTTTTTTGACTTGTGAAAACAACTGTATAGATAATAATAGAAGTAAGATTAGTCGCATAGTATCATAATACAGAAGGAGATTAAAAGTAACAAAAAACCCTCGATAATTTTACCGAGGGCTCTTGTTTCTATATTTAGAAGAACTATAATCCTAATAAAATCTCTTCAGGAACTTTACCACCAAACAACATTCGGCTTGGGTTCTCTAACATTTCTTTTACTTTCACTAAGAAACCAACAGATTCTCTTCCGTCAATAATTCTGTGGTCATAACTTAAAGCAATATACATCATTGGGCGAATTACTACTTGTCCGTTAACAGCCATTGGTCTATCAACCACATTGTGCATACCTAAAATAGCGCTTTGTGGAGGATTGATAATTGGAGTACTCATCATACTACCAAATACACCACCGTTAGTAATCGTAAATGTACCGCCTTCCATATCTGCAATAGTTAATTTACCATCACGTGCTTTTACTGCTAAGTCCTTAATTCCTTTTTCAATATCAGCAATGCTCATTAATTCTGCATTACGTAAAACTGGAACCATTAATCCTTTTGGTGCGCTTACCGCAATACCAATATCACAATATTTATTATACACTAACTCTTCGCCATCAATCATTCCGTTTACTGCTGGATAATGAAATAACGCTTCGGTTACTGCCTTTGTAAAGAAACTCATGAAACCAACATTGGTTCCATATACCTCTTTAAATTTATCTTTGTATTTTGCTCTAATTGCATAAATCTCGCTCATGTCAACTTCGTTGAAAGTCGTTAACATCGCTGTTTCGTTTTTCACTGCTACTAAACGCTTAGCAACTGTTTTACGTAAAGACGTCATTTTTGCTCTGTCTTTATCTCTACCACCTTGCCAGCTATTGCTTAATACTTTTTGAGCCGTTGGTAAACCGTTAGATAAAGCCGCTAACACATCTTGTTTAGTAATACGACCATCTTTACCAGTACCATTCATTTGTCCTGCAGAAATATTATTTTCTGCCATGATTTTAGCAGCAGCAACACTTGGTGTACCTGTTGCGTAAGATGTAGTAGCTGGCGTAGAAGAAACTTTTGCTTCTTCTTTCTTAGCTTCAACTTTTACTTCCGTTTTTGGAGTTTCCACCTTAGCTTTTGCTTCAGGTTTAAATGATGTATCAATTTTAACTACTACTTGGCCAACTTTAACGGTGTCGCCTTCAGCAGCTAATACTTCAATTTTACCACTTTCTTCTGCATTTAAAGTTAAGGTTGCTTTATCAGAATCTACTTCTGCTAATACCTCATCTTTTTCTACAATATCACCTGTGTTTTTTACCCAACGAGCAATAACTACTTCTGTGATAGATTCGCCTGGACTTGGTACTTTTAATTCTACAATTGCCATAAAAATATTTTAATTATTTATAAATGTTTGAATGATTATTTTACTAATACTTTAGAAAAAATGTTTGTCATAATTTCTTCGTTTTCTGCTGCATGACGTTTAGCATAACCAGTCGCTGGACTCGCTGCTTCATGTCTGCCCACATATTTTAAATTTAATTTGCGTAAATTTTTATCTACAAAGCGCCAAGGACCCATGTTTTCAGGTTCTTCTTGAATAAATAAATAGTCTTTTGCTTTGCTATATTTTTTCAAAATGGCATCTACTTGTTTTTGAGGGAAAGGATACAACTGCTCTAAACGAATAAATGTGATATCATTTACGCCTTCTTTTTCTCTACGCTCAATTAAATCGTAATATATTTTTCCTGAACAGAATGCGACGCGTGTTACATTTTTTGCATCAATCGTATCATCTAATACTTCTTCAAATTTAGCTTTAGTAAAATCGGTTAACTTACTTACACAAGTTGGGTAACGCAATAATTTTTTAGGAGTAAAGCATACTAATGGTTTACGGAAATCACGTTTTAATTGACGACGTAATACATGGAATTGTTGTGCTGGTGTTGTAGCATTTACAATTTGCATATTGTTTTCAGCGCAAGCTTGTAAAAAACGTTCCATACGAGCAGATGAATGCTCTGGGCCTTGTCCTTCATAACCATGAGGCAATAATACTACTAAGCCATTCATACGACGCCATTTGTATTCTGCTGAGGTTAAATATTGATCCACAATAATTTGTGCACCGTTGAAGAAATCTCCAAACTGTGCTTCCCAAATAGTTAAGGTATTTGGTGCTGCAAAGGCATAACCATATTCAAAACCTAAAACACCATACTCACTTAATAAAGAGTTATAGATTTCTAATTTTACTTTTGCATCAATATTGTTTAAAGGCGTATATTCTTCTTCACTATCTTCTAACTTCACAATAGCATGACGGTGAGAGAAAGTACCACGCTCTACATCTTGGCCGCTAAAACGAACAGGGAAACCTTCTTTCATTAAAGAACCATAAGCCAATAATTCGCCCATTGCCCAATCATAATTATCATTGGCAATCATGGCTTTTCTATCTTCAAATAATTTTTGAATTTTATTGAAGAATTTTTTGTCTTTTGGTAACTCTGTTGATTTTTTAGCAATCTCTAAAAATAATTTTTCATCAATGGCTGTTTTTGGAGATTCATCAAAATCGCTTGCCGTAGCCATTTTTACACCTTTCCAATTTCCTTCTAAGAAAGACGTAATTTTTGATTTCTCAGTCTTTTTAGCTTCATCTAAGTTAGAATCTAATTCGGCTTTAAAGGCAGTTTCAATTTCTTTTGCTTCAGTTGCTAACTCCGAATTTTCTGATTTTAGTTTTTCAACATAAATATCTTTTGGATTGGCATGAGCTGCAATTGCTTTATATAATTGCGGTTGAGTAAAGCGAGGTTCATCACCTTCGTTGTGACCATATTTACGGTAACATAATACGTCAATAAACACATCTTTATGAAATGTTTGACGGAACTCCATCGCTAATTTTGAGATGAAACATAACGCTTCTACATCATCTCCATTTACGTGAAATACAGGACTCAATACTACTTTTGCAACATCTGTACAGTATGTAGATGAACGCGCATCCATATAATTGGTTGTAAATCCAATTTGATTATTAATCACAAAATGAACAGTTCCACCAGTTTTGTAACCATCTAACTGACTCATTTGCACTAATTCATATACTAAACCTTGTCCCGCAACTGCAGCGTCGCCATGTAAACTAATAGCACACGCTTTTGTATTATCGCCATTATGACGGCTATCAATTTTTGAACGAATAATTCCTTGAACAACTGCTGCTGATGTTTCTAAGTGAGATGGATTTGGAGTTAAACTGATATGTACATTTTTTCCTTCATCGCTTAATTGATCAGATGAATAACCCATATGGTATTTTACATCACCATCAAATAAAGAATCTTCACTTGGTCTGCCCTCAAACTCAGTAAATACATCTTTATAAGTTTTGTTCATGATGTTGGTTAACACATTTAAACGACCACGGTGAGCCATTCCAATCACATAATCTTGAATACCTAAGTTAGCTCCATGTTCCATCAAAGCATTGATCGCAGGAATAACTGCTTCGCCACCTTCTAATGAGAAACGTTTTTGACCAACGAATTTGGTATGTAAATAGTTTTCGAAAACAACCGCTTGTGTTAATTTTTTAAGAATCACTTTTTTCTCATCTTTCGAGAAAGCGGGCGTGTTCTTGTTTTTTTCCATGCGCTCTTGTAACCATTTCAATATTTTTGGTTCACGCATGTATAAATATTCTACGCCAATACTTTGGCAGTAAGTACACTCTAAATGAGCAATTATATCTTTTAATTTAGCAACACCAATTCCAATTTCGTTCCCCGCTTGAAAAACAGTTTCTAAATCTTTATCAGATAAGCCGAAGTTTTCTAGAGCTAAAGTTGGCTCATAGTTACGACGTTGACGAACAGGGTTAGTTTTGGTAAACAAGTGCCCGCGTTGACGGTAACCATTAATTAAACCAAGAACTTTAAATTCTTTCGTTACATTTTCGGGAATTGCACCACCGTCCGATTCGTAAGAAGTACGGGCAAATTCGAAGCCTTTAAAGAAATCACGCCATGATGCGTCAACAGAATTAGGGTCTTGGGAATACTGCAAAAATAAACTCTCAATAGCGTTTACATCGCTTGTGCCAACATAGGAAAATTTGTCCATTATAATTTTCGTTAAAAAACAGGGCTAATTTAAGGAATTTAATGGAAATTTAGCTTACTTTTATGCTGTGAAACACATATTATTTTTAATATTCGTTTTTTGTCAATTATCGGCTTTGTTTTCGCAAGAAAATCAAACGCAAACCCTTTTAAAAGTAAAGGCATTACAGGAAAAAAAGGCAGAATATCATAGACGAACGAATGGCGAAAGCGACGGTTATAGAGTGAAAATTCACTTTAGTGCCGATAAAACCAAAGCCAGAGAAGTTCAAGCAAAATTTGCAGCAAAATATAACGATGTTAATACATACGAAGAGTATCAACAACCAAATTTCGTGATTAATGTTGGCGATTTTAAAACCAAATTAGAAGCGTATGAATTGCTTAAAAAGATTAAAGAAGATTACCCTTATGCTTTTATCGTAAAAAGTAAGGTTCGACCTACTAAATTAAACTAACATCCCTTTATGAAGCATTTTGTTATCATTTGTCTTTTTTTCGTAACGATTATTTCTTGCAAAAAAAAGGAAGATGATTCTTGTTCTTCCTGTTCTGTTGGCGGTGGTACAGAACCTACGGGATTTTATTTTGCTAAAAATAGTGGAGGAACTATTAAAGCAGATTCAGCTTACTTTTACCCATCTACAAAAACAATCATTGCCTATTATCAAGGTATGACAAACCGTGTGATTATTAAAACAAGTGCACAAACTGTGGGAGTATATGGTTTTACAACCACGGCAAACACTTGTAAATACATTGAGCCTTTGGGCATATATAATGCTACCAATGGCTCTATCAATATTACTGCAAATGCTAGCGGTAAAATGTCTGGTAATTTTACGAGCGGTGGTGGCGGGGTAGCTACTGCTATAAGTGGTAACTTTAAGGATATTACTCAAAAATAAACGGAGTAATTTATCGGTTTTAGACCGAAGTTTCCATCTGTCTTAAAAAATACATTATTTTTACGCACCTAAACTAAAAATGACGTAATAGCTATGGCTTTTTCGTAAGACAATTAAATTTTACTATGAAAACAATTGATAACCTTAATTTTGAAAACAAGCGCGCTTTAATTCGTGTAGATTTTAATGTACCATTAAACGATGCTTTTGAAGTAACAGATGATACTCGTATTAGAGCAGCGGCTCCTACCATTAAACAAATTTTGGAAAAAGGTGGAAGCGTTATTTTAATGTCGCATTTAGGTCGCCCAAAAGAAGGACCAACTAATAAATATTCCTTAAAACATATTGTTAGTACCGTAAGTAAATTAACTGGAGCAGAGGTTATGTTTACAGATGATTGCATTGGAGCAGATGCTTTTGCAAAATCAGCGGCCTTAAAACCAGGACAAGTGTTGTTACTTGAAAACTTACGTTTTTATAAAGAAGAAGAAAAAGGGGATGTTGCTTTTGCTGAAAAATTAAGTAAGCATGGAGATATATATGTAAATGACGCTTTTGGAACCGCTCACCGTGCGCATGCATCAACAGCAGTGATTGCACAATTTTTTGCAGCAGATGCTAAATGCTTTGGTTATGTGATGGCAGGTGAAGTGGCGAGTATTGATAAAGTAATTAACGGGGCAGAAGCACCATTTACAGCTATTGTTGGCGGTGCCAAAGTGAGCGATAAAATTTTAATCATCGAGCAATTAATGAACAAAGCCAACAATATTTTAATTGGTGGTGGTATGGCTTTTACCTTTGTAAAAGCGATGGGCGGAACAATTGGTAAATCGTTATGTGAAGACGATAAATTAGAGTTGGCAAAAGAGTTATTAGTAAAAGCAAAAGCAAAAGGAGTGAATTTATATATTCCTGTGGACGCTGTGATTGCTGATAATTTTGCGAATGATGCTAATATCAAAGAAAGCAATATCAATACCATTCCTGATGGTTGGATGGGATTAGACATTAGTGGCGAAACCGTTAAAACCTATAGCGATGTGATTAAAAACTCTAAAACCATTTTATGGAACGGACCAATGGGTGTTTTTGAAATGAGCAGTTTTGAGAACGGAACCAAACAAGTGGCTTTAGCCATTGCAGAAGCAACAAAAAAAGGTGCTTTTTCGTTAATTGGTGGTGGTGATAGCGTAGCAGCTATTAACAAATACAACTTATCTAGCCAAGTAAGTTATGTGAGTACTGGTGGAGGAGCCTTGTTAGAGTACATTGAGCAAGGTAGTTTACCTGGAGTAAGAGCAGTAGAAGCTTAAAAAACGCTTTAATCACACAATTAGCCGTTAATAAAATTAATTGGGCTTTAAGCACTTAACACTTATATTTGAACATTACATAAATTAAAAAACAAACATGGAATTATACTTAGATTCAGCAAACCTTAAAGAAATTGAAGAAGGTTTTAAATTAGGATTCTTAAATGGTCTTACAACTACTCCAACCTTCATGCAAAAAGAAGGTATTACAGATATTGATGGAACTATTGTAAAGTTAAGCAAAATAGTTCCTGTGCTTCAAATTGAAGCTTTAGGAAACACGGCAGAAGAAGTTTTAGCAGAAGCTGAACGTCAGTTAGCGTTAGGATTAGATCCAAAGAAAACCGTATTTAAAATCCCTGTATCGTTAGAAGGAGTAAGAGCTTGTAAGATGTTACGCGATAAAGGCTATTTAGTAAACGTACATTTAGTATATACGTTACAACAAGCGTATATGGCTATGCAAGCAGGTGCAACTTATGTTTGCCCATTAGTTGGTCGTTTACAAGATCAAGGACATGATGCTTTAGCTTTAGTTGAGCAATGTGTAAACGCAGTAGATTTATATGAGTATGATACTAAAATCATGTTCTCATCTGTTCGTAATGCTGAGCACGTGCGTAATGCAATTAACTTAGGGGTTCACACAATCACTGTTCCACTAAAAATCATCAAACAATTAACGGAGAATAACTTCACAACTTTAGGTACGGATCAATTTATTCAAGATACGCGTTTAATGATGGTGAAAGTGAAAGAAGCGATTAAAGCTACTAACCCTTTAGTTTCTGAAAACACTTCTGTTACAGATGCTATTGTTAAAATGACAGAATATGGTTTTGGTGCAGTAACTGTAACTAAAGCAGACGGAAGTATTAAAGGTGTATTTACAGATGGTAGCTTACGTAAATTAATCGGAGAAAAAGGAAGAGATATTTTATCTAAAAACTTATCTGATTTAGAATACCGCGAACCAATTACGATTGAAGGCGGTGTATTATTAAATGATGCTTCGGCATTATTCAAAAAAACAAATGTAGATACGATTGTTGTAACAGAAGGAGGGAAACCAGTTGGAATGTTAGACATTCAAGATATGAAAGGATAATATCTCCTATCAGTTTTAATTAAAAGCGTTATCAATTTGGTAACGCTTTTTTATTTTTATATCGACAGATTGATTAGATAGTTTTTTAGCCACATAGAAACATAGGTAAGAGTATTGAGATAGGAAACTTCGTTTTTAAACAGAGCTCTATGTTAAACAAAGTTTTCTATACTGAACTCACTCTGTACTTTATTTCTATGTATCTATGTGGCTTTTTTTTGGATTACTACCTAAAGCCAATAGCGCTAGATATTTATGAATACTTTAACTATCTTTATTATCTGATAAAACACAAACACCATGTCACACCTCACACAAGTATTTACCGAAATAGGCGGAGAGTTTATTATACCCGAAGCAAGTTTAATTGAAAAAATGAAACACATTAAAGCGTTTGTATTTGATTGGGATGGTGTGTTTACGGATGCCGGTAAGGATCACTTATTACAAAGTCGTTTTAGTGAAGCCGACAGCATGGGAACAAATTTGTTGAGGTTTTCGTATTATTTGAACCATAAAGAATTGCCGATTACAGCTATTATTTCAGGAGAAAAAAACTCCGCAGCTTTTACTTTTGTGGATAGAGAGCGCTTTCATTCATCATACTCTAAATTTGCTAATAAAATTGACGCTGCTAAACATTTGTGCGAAACTCACAATATAGAATTGAATCAAATAGCGTATGTGTTTGATGATGTCTTGGATTTAAGTTTAGCAGAAGTGTGTGGCTTGCGCATGTTTATTCCACGAAAATCAAATCCTTTATTTAATGAATTTGTGTTGAAACACCATTTAGCAGATTACACAACTGGTTGCACAAGCGGACAAGGTTCTGTAAGAGAAGTTTGCGAATTAATGATTGGCTTAAATGGAAATTATGATTTAGTAATTTCTGAAAGAGCAAATTTTTCTGCTAGCTATAAATCCTATTTAGAATTAAGAAAAGCAACCACTCCTATTTATTTTGCAAATCAAGAAGGTGTTGTGACGGAGGTTAAAAATAATTAGTGGTTGGTAGTGATAAGTTAGTTGCAAGTGCCGTTGAAAAAAACTAAGACAACAAAAAACAGTATGACAAAATTCTTTTTATACTTCCCTATAATTCTATTGACAATTACCGCTACTTCATGTGCATCTTATATTATACCTAAGGAGAGTTTTGTTAAACAATTAGCAGGCATCGACTCAAGTAAATTAAAATCAGTATTCGTTAAAGGCCCAATGGGTGACAAAGTTACTTATTTGGCAAATCCTTTAGACAAAATATTGTGTTATGACCAAACAGGAAAAGAAGTTGTACTAATAAATAGCCCTTCAATTGAAACAAGAGTTACCCTCAATAATGACAAAATAGTAATTTTTTATTTTGACAGAATTGTTTTAGTTAATGGTATCATTTATGGTGTGGAATCACGTTTTTTAAATTTTAGGACTTCGATTCCGCTGAGTGACATTGCGAAAATTGAAATACAAGACGGGAAAAAGAAATTTAGTTATGTAAATAATTAGTCGACTAATAATAAATGTCGATACCATCAGCCAACACTCCCTAAAACTTTACCCACAATTTCTTTGGATTAATTTCTTTCTGTGTTTTTAATAGTTTAATACCTTCAATGGCTTTAGCTTTATTTTCTGCTATCACAATAACTACAGCGCGTTTGTTTTTATCTAAGAAACTCACCAGCATGTTTTTTTGTGTTGGAAGATTCACTAAGTTTTTAAACATCAATTTAAGCTTCGCTAAATTTTGTAATTGATTTTTATGAATAATAATCACTTGTGTTTCTTTGGAGTGTTTGATGTTATCTAGCGAAATTTTATCCATCATAGGGATAGAGGTATTGCTGCTGTATATCCTAAATGTTTGATGCAACGTAGTTTGTAGCTCATCTATTTCTTTAGTCACATCATCTTCAAAATAAACATCTGTGGACATTAATAATGGTTCAAAATCGTATTGAGCATTAGGGAATGTTTGTTTAAATACATCAATGGCTTTTAAAATAAATGCTTTGTCCATTTGTTTTTTACTGTCAACATACTCTTCTACAAGTGGATAAATAGCTTTGGCATAGGCGTTAATGTAAGCGTCGTTATACCAATCCGCAGAATCTACTTCGCCAGCTAATTCTTTATAAGCATACCCATTTCCTAAGGCGGTTGCTAAAGCCTCATCTATATAATGATAGGCAAATTTGGTATAAGGCGTAATCGTATCCGTAAAAATGCTGTCTAATTGCTGTTGTATTAGTAAAGGTTGTTCTTCAAATAATACATGACTCATTTCGTGCATACCAATCGATAATAAACTAAACACATCTTCTTCGTGCGTTAGTACACCCATCTCTAAACAGTTGGCGTGTGGTGTGGCGGTTGTTTGTCCGCTACGACCAATAATAGGATAAATAGCTAAATTAAATGGCATCGATTTATCCCAGCTGCTACCATAAAATGTTTTAAATTTTTCAAACAACTCGTCTAATTTCGGACTTAAACCCTGCAGTTCACGAAGTTTATCATCTACATTCGATTTGTATTTTGTATAGATAAAGCGATCATAAAAAGGTTCTGTTGCTGTTACAACATGTTTTAATTTTAAATAATCAACGTTTGGATAAACACCAATTAGTTTATTTAAAAATTCTTCATTCGTACTTGAGGAAATAGCCGCTACACATAATAAATCCCAAGTTGAGGTTGTATGTTTTCGACTATGCGGATATTGTTCTTTAACGTAATTATAATCTAATTGCATCGATTGATATTCGCTTACTAATTCTTGAAAGGCGATATCTTTATTTAAAAAAGACGTATCGATTTGATGTTTAAAGGTGATGGACGTTCCGTGCCCACCTTTGGTGGTTTCTAAAAATTTGATAATAGCAAAGGGTTTGCTGAATTTAGTTTGCACCAATGGTTGACTAAAGCCAAAGTGAGCCAAAACAATCGTTATAAAAAGAAGATAATTAACTCTCATATTTGAATATATACAAATATACGAGTATGATATTATATGTAAGAATTTTGAATATTAGAATCTATTCACCGCAGGTTTTTCCATCACAACTGGTTGAGTCGCATGCAGCAGTTGTTTCCTCTGTTTCTGTTGAGCATTCTCATGGCGCGCATTCATTGGTTGTACATTCAGTTGCTGATGCTTCAGCTTGTTTTGCGGCTTGGTATTTAGTGATTTCAAAATAACTTAAAAAACCAATACTTAATATTAAGCCAACCCAAAATACGGCTTTGTTTATTTTTGTTTTACGTTTTTCTTTATCAGTTGGTCCACAATCGCATGAATTACCTGTATTACAATTTGATTTTGGTAAGACATAAAGTGAGTAATAGGAAACCGTAAATGAAACCGCACTAATAGCAATTAATAATGGTTCTAAAGCACTTACTAATGGGGAACTTGCAATAGTTGCAGAGGATACTCCAAATAGGGAAGCAATGGGACTAGCACATACGCCAACACAAGCGCCACTTTTGCAGCACGATAATAAAATAGGCGCAGCTGAGGTTAAACCTCCTGTAATGCTTGTCCAAAATGATTTTTTTGATTCCATTAATTTAATTTTTAATCGTTGGGGTATAATACTTTTTTCTAAACCAAAAAGCTAGTTTTACTAAGGCAATTAATGCAGGAACTTCTACTAAAGGACCAATAACACCAGCAAATGCTTGTCCGCTATTAATACCAAAAACACCAATAGCCACCGCAATGGCTAATTCAAAATTATTTCCTGTAGCAGTAAAGGATAAAGCTGCATTCGTTGAATAATCTGCTCCTAATTTCTTAGCGATAAAAAATGTAATCACAAACATCACCGCAAAGTAAATCACTAAAGGGATAGCAATACGAATCACGTCTAAAGGAATTTGAACGATTAACTCACCTTTTAAACTAAACATCACGATAATGGTAAATAATAAAGCCACTAAAGTGATAGGAGAAATAAAAGGAATATACTTTTGTTGATACCACTCTTCACCTTTTAATTTGATTAGCGTGTATCTGCTAATAATTCCTGCCAAGAAGGGAATGCCTAAATAAATAAAAACACTTTCTGCTATTTGAGACATGGTGATGGCAATGTCTAATCCTTTCATTCCAAATAAGGCAGGCATTTTAGTTAAGTAGAAGTAAGAGTATGCTGAAAAAAGCAATACTTGCATAATACTATTAATACCAACTAAACCAGCAATGTATTCGCGATTGCCATCTGCTAATTCATTCCAAACAATAACCATGGCAATGCACGGAGCAATGCCAATTAAAATTAATCCTGTCATGTATTCGGGATAATCTTTCAAGAAAATGTAAGAGAGAATAAACATAAAGAACGGAGCAATAATCCACGTAATCACTAATGACATGAGCACTAACTTTATGTTTTTAAATATCTGTGGAATTTTTTCGTATCGTACTTTGGCTAGTGGTGGGTACATCATTAATATCAAACCAATGGCTAAAGGAATATTGGTTGTGCCGCTCGACATGGAATTAATGAAGGTGGCAGTAGAAGGAACAAAATAACCAATGGCTACGCCAATGATCATGGCAGAAAAAATCCACACAGTTAAATAACTATCTAAAAAGCTTAATTTTTTTCGGTTAGCGGCTGGCGCGCAATTTGTACTCGACATATAATTTTATTTTACTTTTGAAAAAACATATAAGGTTTCTAAGGCAATTTGCTTGCAACGCTCGTCGTATTTAGCATCTTGCAAAGGCGTGTTATCAAATGCTTTTGGGTCGTCGTAAGTGGTTCCTATTCTTAATTCAACACCTGGAATAAAGGGACAATTTTCTTCCGCATCACTACAAGTCATGATAGCTGCAAAGTTAGTTTGAGGATTTTGAGCATCGTCATATACTTTCGAAAAACAGATGATAGGATTTTCTGTTTTGTCAAACGAAACATGATACGTAGAATTTTTCTCTGTATTTATTTGTTTAACATCAAAACCAACGCGTTTAATAGCATTAATGGCGTTACTATTAAAAGCGGTAGCTTCTGTGCCGCCAGAAAAAGTAGTGACGTTTTTTACATTAAAATAATTAGCCGCTACTTGGGCCCATATTTGTCCGAAATGACTGCGACGAGAATTATGTGTGCAGATATAAACTAATTGAATAGCTTGATCACTTTCTTTTTTGAAAAAAACATAATTAGATATTTCTTCTAAAAGCTCTTGTCGTTCTTTAGGAATGGCAGCAAAGTCAGCAATGAGTTTATCACAGTACTGTTTAATTGGTTGAAGCATAAACTATTTTAATAAAAGATTAACAACATTTTCCTCCAGGCGTGCAGCTGCCTTTAGAGTTATTTGATAAATCCACCAAATTGATTTTTAATTTTTCGGGAGGAATACCACATTTATCTTCTGCTAAACAATTTGTTTTAGTAGCTTTTAATAAAAAGTTAGTTCCATCAAAATCCAAGTGGTATTTGCCAATGGTACTACTTTGATATTCTACTTCTATTTCGGCATCTTCTATGCCTAATGTTTTTTCGGAAAGCGCAATGATGTTTAATAATTTTTGTGGTGCTAAACGGTGATCAAAATCTCCTGCTTCCCATAATTGAAAATTCACTGTTCTTTCGTTGCGAACAACGCCGCCACAATCAATAAATTTTTTGTTGATTTGCCCAACTTCTGTTACATGAAAGTGCGGAGGAACAATCGTTCCGTTTGGTAATTGAAAATTGACAGCAGTTACTGTGCTTAAATGTTTTTTAATGTCTGATAGGTTCATGGCTTTAGTTTTAGGTTAGCAACATTTATTATTTTTCTTATTCAGTTTTAGGGAGATAGTAGCGAAATAACTTTGCAATTTTTCTAATCCTTTTTCATCGATGCAATAGCAGATAGAAGTCCCCTCAACGCTTCCTTTTATGAGTCCCGCACTTTTTAGTTCCTTTAAATGTTGAGAAATCGTGGGTTGCGCCAATGGTAATTCATTCACAATATCACCACAAATACAAGTATCTACTTTTAGTAAATATTCAAGTATGGCAATTCTCGCAGGATGTCCTAATGCTTTTGCCATCGTGGCAATGGCATTTTGCTTTTCTGTAAAATGTTCGGTTTTAGTAAGTCCCATTTTAATATATTATTATATTGCAATATTACGATAAATAGATATAACTTAAATAATTACTACTTATTTTAACAATTAATCAGGAACTTACTTTTTGTATTTCAAAGCCCACTCTTTTGCAAAGTAGGTTAAGATGATAGAAGCGCCAGCACGTTTCATGCTTAATAAAATTTCACCAAGCGCTTTGTATTCATTAATCAAATCTTTGGCACTTACTTTAAGAGCTCCAATTGTTCAATCAAAATTACTATTAGGTGAAATGTTAATTTTTATTTCTTTTTCCTAAGTATAGATTGAAACCTGTATTTAAAACAAACTGTTGAGGATAACTAAAGTGTAAATCTTTTAATACATCTTTCGGGCCATTATTTATATAAATTCCAGGCTGAATAAAGATACCGACCATTCTATACCTGTATTTATATGTGAGCATGTAATCAAAACAAGCAACGGTTAAATTGTCATTTTCATAGGCATCCTTTCTGTTAAATGCTGAAGAAGTATTATTGGCAGAAGAGTAATCTATGGTATAATTAAACCAATTATAATTGATTTGGCTTACTCTACATGTAAAAGATAATTGATGTCCTTTTTTAAAATGTTGATATAAACTAACTTGAGAATAATATTTCTTAAATGAATTATCAATTGTAAATCCCATATAATGTTCATCTTCTAAATGTTTAGTCTTATCCCAATACTTTCTTTCTCCCATACCATATCCGGCAAAAACATCAAAACTAAAATTTCTGAATAGAAAATTGTTTTTAAAATATCCAAATGCTATATCTACGTTTCTTCCCTTATCAGAATAGTAGATATTATGCAAAATCCCAATAGATTTTAAAGGACTAACTGCAGCTTGAAGTTCAAAATGTTTAATTCCTAAGGCAGCATTAATTTGATATTTGTTAGTACTATCAAAGTTTGGAGTGTTCACAAGATTGGGAACATACAAAGCATGAGTTGCGCATGATGTTAAAACAACAGAAAAAAGACCAAATAAATATTTCAATGTTCTTAGCATTTCTTATGCTAAGATAGTAAATATTTTATTTTTTATACTTCAAAGCCCACTCTTTAGCAAAGTAGGTTAAAATGATAGAAGCGCCAGCACGTTTCATGCTTAATAAAATTTCGTCACGTACTCTATCGCCATCAATCCATCCTTTGGCGGCTGCGGCTTTTACCATGGCATATTCGCCACTCACGTTATAAGCTGCAATTGGTAAATCAAAATTAGTGTTAAGGTCTTTAATGATATCTAAATAAGATAGAGCAGGTTTTACCATTAGAAAGTCTGCCCCTTCTTCTAAATCTAATTGTGCTTCAATTAATGCTTCCTTGCTATTAGCTGGATTCATTTGATAGGTTTTTTTGTCACCAAATTTTGGCGCACTATCTAAGGCATCTCTAAAAGGTCCGTAAAAGGCACTCGCATACTTTGCTGTGTAACTCATGATAGACACATCTTGATGACCAGCATCGTCTAAGGCGTCACGAATAAATCCAACGCGTCCGTCCATCATATCACTTGGCCCAATAATATCAATCCCACAATCAGCTTGTGCAATAGCCATTTTTGCTAAAATATCTAATGTTTTATCATTTACTATTTTTCCATCCTCCACTAAACCATCATGTCCGTCGCTGCTATATGGATCCATGGCAACATCCGTCATAATGCATGCTTCAGGAAATTTCTTTTTAATTTGAGCTAGTGTTTTTAAATACAATCCGTTTTTGTTAGTGCTTTCGGTAGCGAATTTATCTTTGTATTTATCTGTTAAGCTTGGGAATACATCAAAGGTGGTGATTCCTAACTTCAAACATTGTTCAATTTCCTTTAACATCAAATCAGGACTTAAACGAAAAATCCCAGGCATCGATTTTACCTCCGATTTATTGTTTTTTCCATCAATTAAAAATAGAGGAAAAATAAAATCATTTACCGTTACATGATTTTCTTGAATTAAGTTACGGATAGCTTCTGATTTTCGGTTTCTGCGCGGGCGATGTGTTATCATGATTGATGTTTTGAATAATAGGAACACGGATGAAACGGATTGGGCGGATTTTCACCGATTCGTTTATCTATGTTCTTTCGAGTGTTATTATATCTAATTTTTTTAAATAAATCCGTGTAAATCTGTTTAATCAATCTTATCCGCGCTCCAATTCTTTTTCAGGTTTAAATTGTGCCACGCCTCTATACATCATATACATACTTAGCGCCATAAAGATATGACTTAAATCGGCATGATTGAACCATACAGAATACGCTAATTTTAATACATGACAAAGTACAGCTATAACAGCTATTCCAACGCCATAAATCATATTAAGGCTTAAAGTAGAATTTGTTTTTTTGTAATGAATAGATTCTAAAA
>SYEI01000215.1 GCA_005800865.1 Bacteroidota bacterium
AATGTAAATAAAGTCCCGTGTTTAAATTCAGCAGTCTCTATAAAATTCTGAATGATTGAAACGCCTTCCTCCATCGAATAATTTTTAACGATATCTTTAGTTTGGTAGCGATAAGTAAAACTCAGTTTATCTTCTTGTTTAATGTGAACCCTTTTCACATAACAGTTCTTTAAGCCATCTATTATGCCTTTATAATTACCTAATGATAATTTCACAAAGGTATTATCCTCAAGCGATTGAGTTAAAGCTGTTATAAATTCTTTTAAATGGCTCATAAGGATAAAAATATCAGATTTATTTTTTTGTAAAGATAAGTTTGTATATTCGTTTAAGTACAAATGACTAAACTTTTTTTCATATTTATACTAGTAACAAGTATTTGTTATGCTCAACATAATGAGTTTGATAAATATGGGCCTTTTGGCTCGCAAGTATTTACAGACTTAAAAGTGGCTTTAGACGTTGAGAAAAACGTCTATAAAATGGACCTGAGTTACAAAAAACTGGAACCAAAATTATACGCAAAACTTAGCAAACTCAAAGATTTGCAAGCTCTTAAACTAAGTGGGAATGAAATAAACACCTTTCCACCAAATTTTGGTGAGTTATACAACTTGTTATACTTTGCAAGCTACAATAATGAATTCACAAGCTTTCCAGCTGATTTAAAAAAATTAGGAAACTTAAATTACTTAGAGTTCTTTGGAAGTAAAATCGATAGTATTCCTGCGGATATTGCTTATTTAGGCAAATTAAAAACGTTTAAATTTTCGTCTTCAAATGACACATTAAAACTACCGATTACTCTAAAGTATTTAAAGAATTTAAAAGACGTAACCATTGAAAATTGTGTATTAGATAGCTTTCCGAAAGAATTGTTTAAAATCCCGAATCTTAATTTTTTAAATATTACGAATGCCAATGTATTTTATGTAACCAAACATTTTGAGCGTTTTACAAATTTAGAAGTGTTAGTACTGGATGGTAATCAATTGCAAACACTACCTTTTGATATTTACAAAGCAAAAAAGTTGCGTTTCTTATCTGTAAAAAACAATCACCTGCAAAAAATGCCTGATACTATTTGTCAGCTAGAAAATCTAACTGTATTAGATGTTAGAGGCAACGGTTTCAGCAAAGAATATATTGAGGAACTAAAGGCCTTGTTGCCTGGCTGCGAAATTAGGTTTTAAAACCTAACCGCAAAGAACTCAAAGTTTTAGCGCAGAGATCGCAAAAATAATTCAAATTTTTCTCAGCGCACTTTGCGAAAAATCTCCGCCTCTCTGCGTTTAGACAACAAACTTTTTCATAAATCCTTCCATAAACCAAGCAGGAGGTTGCATCGGTTTATTCTTTTCTTTATCAATAAACACAAGCGTCACAGAACCTGTATTTAGTAGTTCATTTTTTTGATTAAAACATTCGTAATGAAATGTAATACGTACGCCTGGCATTTCATTTACGGTTGTTACAATTCTCACTTCATCGTCATACTTTGCAGGCTTTTTATAATTAACCGTTAAATTAATAACTGGCATCAAAACGCCGCTTTCTTCCATTTCACGGTAACTAAAACCTAAACTACGCATCGCTTCTACCCTTCCCACTTCATAGTATTGAGCGTAAACACCATAATATACAAAGCCCATCTGGTCGGTTTCTCCGTAACGTACTCTTAACGTTGTTTCTGTTTTAATCATACAAATAAAATATTATATTTAAAGACATCTAATTTAGTTTTTTTGCGATGCAATCTATTTTAAAAATACTCTTTTTTTCAGCACTCATTAGTTTATATGCTTGTTCAAAAAAAACATCTGTCACTAATATTTCAGAATCACACATTATTGTCAATAGCCCAAAAATTGATAGTACGATATACAAAGCCATGCTTCCTTACAAAAAAACGCATGATGAGCAAATGTATGCCGTTATCGCTAAAAGTGAAGATGCTTTAGTAAAAGCAGATGTAGAAAGTACCTTAGGAAACTTTTTTTGCGATGCGGTTATTTATGAAACAAAAAAAATACTTGGAAAAGATTCTGCCATGTTAGATGTGGCCATTTTTAATAAGGGCGGCTTAAGAAATTCACTGCCAAAAGGAAATATTACTATTGGAAACATTTTTGAATTAATGCCATTTGATAACGAAGTGATTTTACTAAAGTTAAGTGGCGCTCAGTTTAAAGACATGTGCTATAAAATTGTAGAAAAAGGTGGTATTCCTATTGGTGGTATGCGATTAACGATGAAAGGAACCACGCCGACTGATATTACTATAAACGGAAAAGCCTTTGATGAAACAAAAGACTATTGGGTTGTTACTTCCGATTACCTTGCTAATGGCGGTGATAGCTATAACTTTTTCAAAGATGCCAAAGAAAGAAAAATCATGAATGTGCTTTTAAGAAACATAATTATTAATTATTGTGAAGATATTACCAAACTAGAACAAACTATAAAACCCAAGCTAGATGGCAGAATTCAATTATCAAAATAGACGCGATTTTTTGAAATATTTTGTAGGCACTTCGGCTGTATTAGCTGGTTTTCCTGCTTTATCCAAAGAAGTATTATTAAGTAAAGATTTATCTCGCTTAACGATTTTATATACGAATGATATCCATAGCCGCATAGAACCATTTCCTGAAAACGACCCTAAATTTGCAGGAAAAGGCGGTTTTGCTAGAAGAGCTGCCGTGATTGATGAATTAAAAAAAGAAAATGATAATGTTTTATTGTTAGATGCAGGAGATATTTTTCAAGGCACACCTTATTTTAATTTATATAGCGGTGAATTGGAATATAAATTAATGAGTATGATGAAATATGATGCCACAACAATTGGTAATCATGATTTTGATTTAGGTATCGATAATATTACCAAACAAATGCCTCATGCCAATTTTGCCTTTATTAATTGTAATTATGATTTTAGTAACACAAGCTTGCACGACAAAATAATCCCCTATAAAATATTTGAGAAGCAAGGCATAAAAATTGGGGTATTGGGTTACGGAATTGAATTAAAGGGCTTGGTGGACAAAAAAATGTACAAAGAGACCATTTATCAAGATCCACTTCCAATTGCCAACGCAACTGCCAAATTATTAAAACTAGATTTAGGCTGCGATTATGTGATTGCTTTATCTCATTTAGGGTTTTCTTACCCAGACAAAAAATTGAGCGATATGAGCATGGCGCCATTAACAGAAAACATTGATTTAATCATTGGAGGACACTCTCACACTTTCTTGGAACACCCTGTAAAATTAGCTAACAGAGTGGGCAAAGAAGTATATGTAACACAAGTTGGTTGGGCTGGAATTTGGTTAGGGAAATTAGATGTGTATTTTTCTTATAATAAGAAAAAAATCTCCCATAATTCAAATAACAGAAAAATTTAAAAAAGCAAGCCCAAAACGAAAATTTTCTGAAATTATTTATTCATTTTTTCCTTGCGAGATTAAATAATCAGTATATATTTACAAACTCGGACTTGTTAATAATACTAAACACTATATATTTAATAACTTATTTAAGACTATGAAGGAAAAGACAGCGGAAACCGTGTGGAAGAATTGCCTAAGGGTAATTCAGGATAATGTAAGCCCTCAAAATTTTGCAACTTGGTTTGAACCAATCAAAGCCATTAAAATTCAAGACAACGTTTTAAACATACAAGTACCATCTCAATTTTTTTATGAATGGTTAGAAGAACACTATATCACAATTATTAAAAAAGTAATTCGTAAAGAATTAGGTGCTGAAGGAAGAATTGAATACAGCATCGTTATGGATAATGGAACTGGTAAATCAGAAAAAGCAGTTATGCTTAAAGTTCCAAACATTAATACTAATTTAAGAAATAATCCAGTTTCAATGCCAATTGATAGTGGATCGATTAGAAACCCATTTATTATTCCAGGTCTTAAAAAAGTATCTGTTGAATCTCAATTAAACCCTAACTACTGCTTTGATAATTTTGTAGAAGGTGATTGTAACCGTTTAGCTCGTTCTGCTGGTTATGCTGTTTCTCAAAAACCAGGTGGTACTGCTTTTAACCCATTATTATTATATGGTGGTGTTGGTTTAGGTAAAACTCACTTAGCGCAAGCTATTGGTATTGATATTAAAAAGAACTTCCCAAATAAAACAGTTCTTTACGTTCAATCAGAAAAATTTATTTCTCAATTTATTGATTCAATCAAAAACAATAATCAAAACGATTTCGTTCATTTTTACCAAATGATTGATACATTGATTATTGACGATATTCAGTACTTAGCAGGAAAAGAAAAAACTCAAGATGTATTCTTCCACATTTTCAACCACTTACACCAATTAGGAAAACAAATCATCTTAACGGCTGATAGAGCTCCAGTTGAAATGCAAGGAATTGAGCAACGTTTATTATCACGTTTCAAATGGGGATTAAGTGCGGATTTACAAACTCCAGGTTTAGAAACTCGTATCGCTATCTTAGAGAAAAAAGTTTATAACGAAGGGATTCAATTACCTAAAGAAGTTTGCGAATATTTAGCCTATAGCATTACTTCAAACGTACGTGAATTAGAAGGTGCCTTAATTTCATTATTAGCGCAATCTTCTTTAAACAAAAAAGTAATTACGTTAGAATT
>SYEI01000216.1 GCA_005800865.1 Bacteroidota bacterium
CGCATGGTTCACGCTGGTAGCTCAGGTCATACAGGCGGTTCAATAGGTTGCACAGATTTTTTAGTAGCCTTATATAATGGCGTTATGAATCATAATCCGAAAAACTTTACCATGGATGGTATAGGAGAAGATTTATTTTTCTTAAGTAACGGACATATTTCCCCTGTATATTACAGTGTATTAGCACGTTGCGGATATTTTCCAGTAGAAGAATTAAAAACATTCCGCCGTTTAAACACGCGTTTACAAGGGCATCCAACTACTCACGATCATTTACCAGGTGTACGTATTGCTAGTGGTTCATTAGGACAAGGAATGAGCGTGGCAATTGGTGCGGCTTTAGCGAAAAAATTGAATAAGGATAATTCTATCATTTATAGTTTACACGGAGATGGAGAGTTACAAGAAGGTCAAATTTGGGAAGCGGCTTTATACGCTTCTGCCAATAAAGTAGATAATTACATTGCTACAATTGACTATAACGGACGCCAAATTGATGGAGATGTTGAAAATGTATTATCGCTAGGAAACTTAAAAGCAAAATTTGAAGCTTTTGGTTGGCAAGTAGTTGAAACTGAAAAAGGTAACGACATGGCTTCAGTCATTGAAGGTTTAGCAAAAGCTAAAACATTCATAGGCAAAGGAAAACCAATCATGAACATCATGAAAACTGAAATGGGTGCTGGCGTTGATTTTATGATGGGAACTCATAAATGGCATGGTTCCGCTCCTAATGATGAGCAATTAGCAAAAGCTTTGGGTCAGTTAGAAGAAACTTTAGGAGACTATTAATATTTAAGATTTGAGAACTGAGATTTCAGATTTGAGAAAACTAAAAAAGAATTTTAGAAATATTTTACTTCTAATACTTTTAAACTCTGCCTTCTTAAATCTTAAATCTCAGCCAACAAATCGTATACTATTTATTTTTGATGATTCCTACAGCATGTATGCTCCATGGAACAGCAATATCAAAATAGAAGTCGCTAAAAAAATTATGGGTGAGTTTTTGGATAGCTTAAAGTCTATCCCAAATTTAGAATTAGCACTGCGTTGTTACGGACATCAAACTTTTATTAAACCAACCAGAAATTGTAAAGACACTAAATTAGAAGTTCCTTTTAATGTTGCATCTAAATCAGCTCCATTAATTAAACAACGCATACAGAAATTAGAACCATTAGGGACAACTCCTATTGCTTATTCGTTAGGAGAAAGTGCGGCTGATTTTACGCCATGTAGTAATTGCCGAAACATTATTATTTTAATTACCGATGGTATTGAAGAATGTGACGGCGTTCCTTGCGAAGTATCTGCTGCTTTACAAAAAAAGGGAATTTTCTTACGCCCTTTTGTTATTGGTGTTGGGCTAGATGTAAAATTTGCAGATGTATTTGGTTGCATGGGTAAATTTTATGACGTGAGTAATGAAGCCAATTTTAAAGACGTTTTAAATTTAGTATTAACAGAAGCTATTTCGCAAACAACGGTTCAGGTTGACTTATTAGACATTTTAAAAAAACCAACAGAAACAGATGTGAACATGACGTTTTACGACTCAAACACAAAACAAATAAAATACAATTATTTACATACCTTAAATCACAGAGGTAATCCAGATACTTTAGTATTGAGTCCGAATATTACTTACGATTTAATGGTACATACCATCCCACCAATTGAAAAGAAAAACATTACTATTCAGCAAGGCAAGCACAATGTAATTCCTGTTGATGCGCCACAAGGTTATTTGAAGTTAGAATTAGAAGGTGCTTTAAGCAAATATTTTCCAACGACTGTAATTAGAAAAAAAGGCGAAATGAACACCTTAAATATTCAAGATTTCGGAAAAACAGATAAATACATTGTAGGTAAATATGATTTAGAAATTTTAACGCTTCCTCGCATTAAATTAAATGATGTAGAGATTCAGCAAAGTACTACCAATACCATTAAAGTACCAACTTCGGGTAATGCTTATATTACAAAAGGTGGGACGGGTTATGGAAGCATTTTTGTGGACGATGGAAAAAAAGTAACGTGGGTTTGCAATTTAAATACGAGTTTACAAAACGAAATTATTTATCTTCAACCCGGAAATTATAAATTAGAATTTAGATACGAGAACGCTAAACAAACCACTAATACAATTGAGCGGAAATTTACAATAAGTTCAGCTGTTACGACTAACATAAAAATTAATTAAATGATTAAATATTTCATATATATATTAGTGTTTTTTTGTTTAACTATTAATGCTCAAACTTCTAATGAGGAAAAGAAAGTTTATAATACCGTTGATGAAATGCCATCTTTTCCAAAAGGGACTGAGGCAATGATGAAATTTATTCAAAAAAAAATAATTTTTCCAAAATCTGCAATAGAGAAAAAGATAATTGGCAAGTGTTTTTTGACTTTTGTAGTAGAACCTGATGGAAGCATAAAAGATATTACTGTTCGAAAAGGAGTTGAAAATTGCTCGGAGTGTGATGAAGCTGCAATTGATGTAATTTCAAAAATGCCCAAATGGAATCCAGGAAAAAAAGATGGCGTGCCAGTTTCAGTATACTTCAATCTACCAATTAACTTCAAATATAAATAACTAAAAATGATTATGAAAAAATATACTTACACCGAAAAAAAAGATACCCGTTCAGGTTTTGGAGCAGGTTTACAACAATTAGGACAAACTAATCCAAACGTAGTAGCCTTATGTGCCGATTTAATTGGCTCATTAAAAATGGATGCTTTTAAAGCAGAAAACCCTGAACGTTTTTTTCAAGTAGGAATTGCTGAAGCTAACATGATTGGTATTGCAGCTGGCTTAACCATTGGTGGTAAAATTCCTTTCACAGGAACATTTGCTAATTTTAGTACAGGTCGTGTGTATGACCAAATCCGTCAAAGTGTTGCTTACTCTGGAAAGAATGTAAAAATCTGTGCGTCCCATGCGGGTTTAACTTTAGGAGAAGACGGTGCTACACACCAGATTTTAGAAGATATTGGATTAATGAAAATGTTACCACACATGTGCGTGATCAATCCTTGTGATTATAATCAAACCAAAGCAGCTACTATTGCTATTGCTGATTATGAAGGTCCTGTATATTTACGTTTTGGTCGCCCAACAGTTCCCAACTTTACAACTGCTGATCAAAAATTTGAAATTGGTAAAGCAGTGATGTTAAATGAAGGAACAGATGTAACCATTATTGCAACTGGACACTTAACTTGGAAAGCTATTGAAGCTGGAGAAAAATTAGCAGAAATGGGAATTTCAGCGGAGATTATTAATATTCATACGATTAAGCCATTAGATAACGAAGCGATTTTAAAATCTATTGCAAAAACCAAGTGTGTTGTTACTGCCGAAGAGCATCAAATGAATGGTGGTTTAGGTGATAGCGTAGCGCAATTATTGTCTCGTCACACTCCTACTCCACAAGAGTTTGTTGCTGTTGACGATAGCTTTGGAGAAAGCGGAACGCCTGATGAATTAATGACAAAATATAAATTAGATACCATTGACATTATTAATGCAGCAAATAAGGTAATCAAGAGAAAATAATTCTTATTTCAAATCA
The DNA here is from genome assembly GCA_005800865.1 of Bacteroidota bacterium. GTDB lineage: Bacteria > Bacteroidota > Bacteroidia > B-17B0 > Aurantibacillaceae > UBA4416. The sequence continues at coordinate 3,585 of SYEI01000216.1, forward strand.
CAAAAAAAGCCTTCAATAATTATTGAAGGCTTTTTTTATAGAGTATTATATATTTTATTTTTGAACAGTAAATTTATTCACTACTTCTTTGTCTCCAATAATTACTTTTAAGAAGTAAATTCCTTCAGCTAAATTCGAACAATCTAAAGATACTTTTGAGTCTGTAAATGTAGAATTAACATGAACTAATTTTCCTGTAACATCAGACACGCTGATAGTATTAGATTTAGGTTTTTCAGAAAACATATAATCAATAGTTAAATTATTTTTAACGGGATTAGGGTAAAAAGAAACTCCACCATCACCATTATTGGTTACAGAGCAAATTTCAGAGTAAGAAAACTTACCGCTAAAATCTACCTGCTTTAATCTATAATAAGAAATTCCTTTATAAGGATTCTGATCATTAAATGCGTACTCCAATCTAGTAACACTGTTTCCTGCTCCTGTTTGTTTTCCAATGACTTCAAAATTTAACCCATCAGATGAACGTTCAATGGCGAAATAATCATTATTAGATTCAGATGCTGTAATCCAAGATAATCCGTTGGTGTTTCTATTAATAATATTACAACTAAAACTTACTAATTCGATTGGTAAAGGATTAGCAGCAGTTCTAGAAGCTAATGTGAATGGACTAAACAAGGTTACTGGCGCTGTAGTTACTATAGTTCCCGATGCTGTATTTCCAGTTGTACCACCATTCCCTTCATCCTTCCATCTTGCTTGCCCTGCATCCCAACGAGCAACTAATAAATCTGATAAATTAGTAACACCACAACTTGTAGTATTCCATGATAAAGTAACATTGACGTTTGAACTTCCTCCTGTTCTGTCTAAAATCCAATACTCACATCTTCCAATATGATCAATCGAAGCATCCTTTGATGTATGTGTGAATGATGGACTTGCATCCGCTAAAATATATCTTGCTGTAAAATTATCAGTTGCAACACTAGGTGCAGAAATTGAAATTGGTCGGTAAAAATTACTGGCGCCCAAAGGAAAATCAAAAGCCTGCGTTCCAACCTTAATCACTTGTCCATTTACATAACTGGCATTACTCATGCCACTAGCAGAAGATCCATTTAAAAAGCGTAAAGTGCCACTTTGAGTTACTCGTCCGTTTGTAAATGTCATTGAATTACTAATTTGAGTGGTCATTCCAACAGGTATGGTTATCGTGGAAGCAACTGATTTATTTAATATTAAGTTAAAAAACGTATGAGTAGAAGTTCCGTTAGCCGTTCCAGTTATGGAAGTTGATGTAGCTCCTAAAATACTAACAGTACTAGAGTTTGGAGTAAATACACCATTATTTACCCAGTTACCATAAACATCTAAACTATTAGATCCATTGATAGTTAAACTAGCTGCTGGTAAAGCGGCTGTAGGCCCTGTTGCAACAACCGATCCAGTTATCGTAATATTTCTACAAACTGCTCCTGAGGCATCAATTACTGGCATAAACTGAGGTTTTGAATTCGGAATTAAAACATCGATAGTACTTGTAGGTATACCAGAACCGCACCAGTTAGAAGAATTAAACCAATCACTACTAACCGCACCAATCCAAGTGGATAGAGAGGCTGTGGCAGCTGCCGCAGTAAATGTAGCACCTAACCCTGAGCCGCCGCCCCCTTGATTCAATCTGAATTCAACTTGTGAATTTACATTTAAAGCTCCTATCCATAAATTAGCAGCTCCTCCAGAAGTACCTCTCGCAGCAACTTGTGTACCATCAATGAATAAAGCAACTTGATCATCATTATTATTACATGTAATTGTATACATACCGCATGTAAAACCTGAACGTTTAAAACTCAAAGAAATATTAGTTGCTCCCATTGTACAACCTTGATAGGCAGTTCCTGAAGCATTAGCAGTAGCGGTTGAAGGGGCTGCTCCACTTGCCCACTGAGTAGCAGTATTAAAATCATAACCAGAAGCACCAGTTCCTGTATGGGTATAGTAACCGAAATAATTACTAAATGTTGTATTATTATGACAATACACATTCCAAACATTATTAGGAAATATAGTATTTGTTATTAATGGGACCACTGTTATGGTTGTTGTGGCTGTGACATCGGCACACACATTATTACCAGTTACTGTATAAATCGTAGTAACTGTTGGAGTTGCGATGACAGAAGCTCCTGAAGTTGCGCTTAAACCTGCCGATGGGCTCCAAGAATAAGTATTTGCACCGCCAGCATTTAATGTTACTGATTGTGCTGCACAAGCTATCGTTCCAGAAGTTGGAGATACTGTTGTAGTTGGTAATGGATTAACATTAACTGTTTGCGTTGCACTTGCACTACAGGTTGTAACCGGATCAGAAACTGTCACCGTGTAAACAATATTAGCCGTTGGCGAAATAACAACAGCTGTTCCTGTTGTAGGCGCTAATCCTATATTTGGTGTCCAACTATAAGTTGCGCCTGATATAAATGGAGTAGCAGTAATTGTTGCTGGACCACCCGCACATATAGTAATTGGAGGGCCTGTAAATGGATAAGGTATAACAATGAAATTTGCGGCAATGTAACTACCACCGCCACCTTCTTGTTGCCTTATTTCAACAGTACTTGATGCTCCTAAAAATCCAGTCCAAACATTCGTGTGGGCATCACAACAACCAATGTGTTGAAATACTTGAACACCATTAACTAAAACTGTCACATTATCATCATGCGCAGGTATGTCCATCTGATAATAACCACAGGTAAAGTTTGTGCGTTTATGAATAGTGGAGTGATTATCTACTGGAATATTGCAACCCTGATACGCTAAACCCATCGTACCGCCAGTGGCAGCAGATGGTGTAGAACCTGAACCCCATCTATTGGTTGAATTAAAGGATAAATTATTTTCTGTATAATAACCGTAATAATTTGCAAAATTTGCTCCGTTATAACAATATACATTCCATGTCCCATTTCCAAAAACAGTAGGAGTTGGTGCAGTTGGTATTGCTTGAACGTTTACAGTAGAGGAAGATACTGTAACAGAACAGTTATTACTTCCACTCACTGTATAAATAGTGGTTACGGTTGGACTGGCAATAACCACATTACCATTAATTGTATTTAAACCCGCTGCTGGTGACCAAGTATAGGTATTAGCTCCTGAAGCTGTTAATGTTGAATTTGACATGCCAGAACAAATCAAGGTAGATGTTACACTTGAAATCGTTGTTGTTGGCACGGGGTTAGTTGTTATTAAAACAGTATTAGTAAATAATGAGCAAGCTGTTCCGCCAGCATCTGAAGAAGTCACGGTATAAATAGTACTAGCAGCTGGCGTTGCCACAACAACCGACCCAGTTGCAGGACTTAAAGAAGCAGCCGGAGACCAAGAGTAGTTTAAAACAAGTGTACTTGTATTTGTTACCGTTAAAGACGTAGTTGTGCCTGCGCAAATAGTAACTGGTGCCGACATCGTTAATGGATTAATGGGTATAAAATTAACCGCCAAATAACCTGGTCCACCACCGTTTGTAAATCTGAATTCTAAATTATCGGTTGGTTGAATAATTCCAGTCCAAATATTGGTATGAGCATCACAGCATCCAACATGCACAAATGCTGAAACACCGTTAATTAAAAAATAAACGTTATCATCATGAGCTGGGATATTAATCTGATAATATCCACAAGGAATATTTGTTCGTTTATAGCTTACGGAATAATTTGTATTTCCAAAAGTACAACCTGCATAGGCAATACCTGATGATGCATCCGCGGAACTAGGACTGTTACTTTGCCCCCACCTTGTTCTGCTATCAAAACTCAAATTATTTTCCGTATAAATTCCGTTATAATTATTAGTATAATTATTAAAATTATTAAAACAAGAGGCATTCCAAAAACCGCTACCGAATACAACTGGATTACCTGAAGCTACATTGATGGTAATATTTGATCCATTGTCAGGGCTATTAACTACTGGATTAGAACTTACAATTCTAACGCGATATCCAGTACCAAATGGAACAGCGGGTATAGTACATGATATAGCAGCTGCCGTTATTGCCGTTCGAGTACCTATAGTTGTTGGTGCAGCAAAAGAACCTGCTGCATCTGATAATTGAACTGTATACACATTATTAAAACCCGTATTAGAGAAATTACAATTTTGAGAGTAAGTGAGATTAAAAACTTCCCCTTGACAGTAAACTAAACTCGTAACGGTAGGAGTACTAATGGTTAATCCGTTTATTCTTAAATCAACCCCATTAGATTGACTGGTAAAAGTAGGATTAGAAGCTAAAACCCTAATTCTATATTGCGAACCTGTAGGAATTGTAAATGGAATTAAATATGACGCATTATTAGTTCCCGTTATTGCAGTTCTAGTTCCTAGCACGGTAGGAGAAGCAAAACTACCAGTGGCATCTGATAATTGTGTGGTAAACACATTATTAAATCCAACATTTGAAAAAGGGGGCGCTGGCGCAACGGAATAACTGACCGTCATATTAGTTCCAGCACAATAAGTAGCAGATGCAACAGGTGCAGTAACAGTGACTGTTTGAGAAAAAATTGAGTAAGATGAAAACAAAGTTAAGACTAAAGCGATAACCTTTAATTTAAATACTATTAATCGGGTTAGGGTAAATATTTTATTCATTAGCGAAAATTATTATTTGGGCTAAAATAAAAAAAATACAATAAAGTTTATGTTAAATCTTACATACGCAACATATTAATAAATCAGATGAAATTATTCGTGATGATACTTTTCATTCTTTAAAATAGAAAAGCCTCTATATAGTTGCTCGCAAAAAAATAAACGAATCATTTGATGAGAAAATGTCATATTTGATAAGGAAAGTACGTAAGAACTCTTGTCTAAAATAGATTTATCAATTCCAAAAGGGCCACCAATTAAAAAAACCACCCTTTTGCAACCCGAAACCATGCGTTTATTTAAAAAATCGGCGAACTGAACAGAGGTAAATTGTTTGCCATGTTCATCCATACAAACCAAAAAATCAGATGGCTCCAGTAGTTTTTGAATTTCTAGAGCTTCTGCCCTTTTCTGATCTTCAAATGGCTTTTGTCGAACAATTTTTGGCATTGATATCGTTTCGGTACTAAAAGAAACATAATTTTTTAGCCTTTCCGTATACACTTTCACTCCTTCCACGAGGTATGAATCAGTTGTCTTTTCTATCTGAATCAATAAAATTTTCATTATCTAAGCTAGTTTAGGCACAATAATTGCTACTTTGATCGCGTAAATCTACAATATTAATGAAAGCCCTAGTTATATTATTTATTAGTTTGTTCAGTTTTTCTTTTACTTCAAGAGATATTACAGACGATGTTGCTAATGCTTTAAAACAAGGTAATGCCTCTGAATTAGTGAAGCACTTTGCTGAAAAAGTATCTATTAAAGTATTAAATCAAGAAGATTTATTAAGTAAGTCGCAAGCTCAAGCCTTAATCGAAGATTTTTTCAGTAAACATAAAGTAAAATCCTACCAAACTTCTCATACCAGTATTGTTAATGGCGACCAGCAATTTATTACGGGTGCCTTAGATACTAATACGGGTAAATTTAGAATTTCCATATTAGTGAGAGGAAGTGTAATTTCGCAGTTCAGAATAGAGAACGATAATGGCTAATTACATTTTACAACACAAAAAACATTTCAATTTTAAAACCTTTGTCCAAAATGCCTTACTCGAAGATGTAGGCGATGGAGATCATTCTGCTCTAGCAACTATTCCTGCTAACAAAAAGGGGAAATGTCATTTATTAGTGAAAGAAAATGGTATTTTAGCTGGAGTAGACGCTGCTAAAGAAATTTTCAAAATCATTGATCCGAAATTTAAAGTAACCGTTTTTATTAAAGATGGCTCTCAGGTTAAAGTTGGTGACATTGCATTTATTGTAGAAGGTAGCTCTCAAAAATTATTAACTGCCGAGCGACTTGTTTTAAATGTGATGCAACGCATGAGTGGAATTGCCACAAAAACCAATTATTTACAAACCCTTTGTAAAGGCACTAAAACTAAAGTCATAGATACTCGCAAAACAACCCCAGGATTTCGCTTTTTTGAAAAATGGGCTGTTGTTATTGGTGGTGGCTCTAATCATCGATTTGGTTTATATGATATGATTATGTTAAAAGACAATCATATAGATTTTTCGGGAGGTATTATCGAAGCTTTAGATGCTACACATGCTTATCTAAAGAAAACAAAAAAGAAATTACCAATTGAAGTAGAAACTCGCACTTTAAATGATGTAAAGTTGATTTTAAATAAGGGTGGATTTCAGCGTATTATGCTAGATAATTATAGCATTGCAGATACCAAAAAAGCGGTAGCCTTAATTGGAAATAAATTTGAGATTGAAAGTTCGGGAGGTATTACCGAAAAAACCATTGCAAGCTATGCTAAATGTGGTGTAGATTTTATTTCTGTTGGAGCTCTAACTCATCATGTAAAAAGCATGGATTTGAGTTTGAAAGCGATTAAGTAATTTATTTACAACCACAGTCACCATCCCCACATTTTTTTTTGTTGTAGGATTTGTAGGCTCTATATCCTATGTAGAATATAGCCCCAATAACTAATATGATAACAATTGCTTCTTGCATTATTTTTGTTCTCCTATTTTTTCAGGATTAATAACTGGCACATTGTGAGTGAGTGTTTGATTTAAAACGGTGATCTTTACATCGTAAGGCCCGGTTGGCAAAGCGCTTAAATCCATCACATAGTATTCTGTATTTTCTATTGCAAAGCCCGCTACTTTTGTATTAAATCGATCCATTACATCTACTTGTATTTTACCAAATTTTTTACCTGCAATAGATATACTGTACTTATTATAAAACACTGGTAAAAGAGTGATTGTACCTTCTTCTTCTTTTAAAACTTTATCATAAATAAAATTAACCTTTCTTTTTGGTGACGTTTGATATAAATCATTATTAGTAATAGTACTTGGCGTATACTGAAATAGCTTATAATTATCCTTGATATTATATATCGTATCGTCCTGACTCCAAACTCGCACATAATCTAACAATACCGCATTTGGAAATTTTGTTTTTGCATCAGGTCCTGGATTAAATGCTTCATTATCTTTTGCTACTGCACTATTGATAATTAAATTTTGAGCAGTTTTAAATTCTCCTTCAAAATAACCAATAGGTTCGCCATTTAAAAAAAACTTCACATAATTGGGTTGCCACTCTCCCGAAATAATATTCCAACCATCCGCTAAACTTTCATTGGTTTTAATCCAAGCTCCCCAATTCTTTTTTAAGTTTAAAAAACCACCTTTAAAATCTTCGCAGCCTTTCGGACAATGAACATCTAAATGAATTTGATTATCTCTTTCTCCCTTGCCTTCATAAAAATCTATTTCTTCATTGGGATTTCCACCATATAACCAAAATGCTGGCCACACACCCTTTTCAGCATTTGCTTTAAAACGCATTTCAAAATAACCATACTTAAATTGACGCAAAGAACAAAACGCTCCGCCCGAATAAATATAAGTATATTCTCCTTTGTCGTTAGGGAATTTATTTTTCTTTTTCAAAAATTCAACGTCTAAATTTTCACCAATAATAGGCTCTGCCTGAGCAGGTTTTTTAGTGCTGATTGATACAACTCCGTTAGCAAACTCTACATTCTCTTGTTTATATAATAAATCTAAATTGTAAACATAATTCCCCCAAGGAAAACCATACTTCCATAAATCAGTATTTAATACATCCTCATTAAATTCATCGCTTACCTGTAAAAACCATTTTTTTGAAGTTGTATTTTTTACTTGCCACATCACCTGCGAGCAAATTACTTCGCTGAAAAATATTGCTACTATTACAAAAAGGATATTCTTTATTTTATTTGAGTTCATAGATTGTATAATAAGCGTTACTATAACATATAGGATAATCTAATATAATTTCGTCACCAAAAGACTTTTTCAAAATTACAATAAATTCCAATCCTTTTCTTTTAAGTTTATTTAAATAAACAGGGTTTTTAATACTGTCGTTAAATGTAACCCATCCCTTTCTGTGAGCATAATACATGGGTGTAGGCTTATTACCACTGTTTATTAAAATCAAATCTTTTTCATTACCACATTTATCTAAATCTTTTTCCAAGAAAAATATTCGATAATCATCCTCTTTTATAAAAAAATCATCGTTATAATTAAGTGTACCTTCTAATGAAATAGCAATTAAGAATACATATTTCAGTCGATCATATTTACTGTTTTGAAACTTAATTTTCAGAATCCCATAAGCGCTTACTAATGCCATCACTGGTGCGAAAGGAATGATGTAATAATTATGATGATGAAATGCGAAGCCTGCTTTAAACATCACAATTAAAAAACCAAAAAAAGCTACTATAAAAACATAAAAAACTTGATCTGATTTTGATTTATAAGCTTTGTAAAATCCTATAATAAAAAATATAAATCCAACATATTTTAATGCGCTATCAAAGAACTTAGCAATGGTATCAAATAAATTATTTTTAAACTCAACATAGCCATTATAAATGGTACTTCCCATGTAAAAATGCTGAAACGAAAACATTGAGTTTAATCGCGGTACCCAATAAAAATACCAAATAGCAACTATCGATATAATAATTACAGAAACGGTACAAAAGATTATTTTTCTATCTAATGCCTGTTTTTTATCCAACAAAAAGAAAGAAAAAATTATAAGAATATAACCTGATGGCAATTTTGATAAAACACCTAAAGCACAAAAAATAAAATAAAAAAACAAGTTTTTAAAGCGCCCATTTTCAAAATAATTTGAGCCATAATACATACACATTATCATGAAAGAAAAACTAAAGGTATCTGGCATAATTTTTCTTGAAAAGGGAAACCAGATAGAACACAATAAAATAATGGCTGAAAAAAAGGCTAACTCGCCATCAAAATGTTTCCTAATGAGTTTGTAAAAAAAATAAATTCCAAAACTTGATACAATTAAATTTATTAATCGTCCATACCAATGCTCATAACCAAAAAGCAACGACATTAAATAAATTAAATAATTAAATACAGGAAATTCCATCCCCGTAACACCTGCTTTATCGCCATCAATATCTAATCGAGGGTAAAAAATATTGTTATTTACCTCCTCAAAATTTCGAGCAACCATCGTTACCGTTGTTTGTCGCCAATTATGCGAAACTTCTAAAGGAGGATTGGTAATATGGAAAAGCCTCAAAATAAAAAATGCAATTATCCAAAATTTGATATTTAGGAACGTACTTTTGTTTATTATTTGACTTAAATAGTTCATTAATTATGGTCAAAAGTAACCTAAAATTGGTATTTTCGCTACAAATTTACAAGTTATGATTACTGCAGAATCTCCAATTAAGTTCGATAGACGTAAACAAAAAGACGATACGTTATTACAACTCTATAAAAATATTTTAACCCCTCGTTTAATAGAAGAAAAAATGTTGATTCTTCTTCGTCAAGGTCGTATTGCCAAATGGTTTAGTGGTATTGGCCAAGAAGCAATTTCCGTTGGGGTAGCAACCGCATTAAACAAGGATGAATTTATTTTACCAATGCACCGTAACTTAGGTGTGTTTACTACTCGTGGTATTCCGATGAATCGTTTGTTTTGTCAGTTTCAAGGTAAGCCAAGTGGCTTTACTCAAGGCCGCGACAGAAGTTTTCACTTTGGAACACAAGAATATAATATTGTAGGGATGATTTCTCACTTAGGCCCGCAAATGGGTGTGGCTGATGGTATTGCCTTAGGTAACAAATTGAGAGAAGAGAAAAAAGTAACGGTTGTATTTAGTGGTGATGGTGGAGCTAGTGAAGGCGATTTTCACGAAAGTATTAATACAGCAGCTGTTTGGGATTTACCAGTAATTTTTGTTGTTGAAAATAATGGTTATGGTTTATCAACTCCAAGCAACGAGCAATTCCGTTGTAAGTCATTTGCTGATAAAGCAATTGGTTATGGCATAGAAGGTGTAACCGTTGATGGAAATAACGTATTAAAAGTTTACGAAACCGTTAAGAATTTAGCAGAATCGATGAGAGAAAATCCACGTCCTATTTTATTAGAATGTGTGACTTTCCGTATGCGTGGACATGAAGAGGCATCTGGGACGAAATATGTTCCAAAAGAATTATTTGATGTATGGGGAAGAAAAGATCCTGTAAATACCTTTGAGAAATTTTTAATTGATGAAGGTGTTTTAACGGATGACATTATTGAGAAATTACGTTCCGAAATTAAAAAAGATATTGATGATGGTTTAGAATTAGCTTATGCAGAAACTTTGCCTCCTCCAAATACAGAAAAAGAAATTACTGAATTATTTATGCCTTGTAAGATTGAAGATACGTCTACTCAATCAGGCCCTAAAACTAATAAGCGTTTAATTGATGCGATTAGTGATGGTATGCGTTTAGCGATGCGCAAGCATGATAACTTAGTGTTGATGGGACAAGATATTGCTGATTACGGTGGAGTATTTAAAATCACCGATGGTTTTGTAGAAGAATTTGGAAAGGGAAGAGTTCGTAATACGCCTTTATGCGAATCTGCTATTTTAGGAACTGGTTTTGGTTTGTCGATTAATAAACACAAAGCGATGGTTGAAATGCAATTTGCTGATTTCGTTTCAGAAGGAATGACTCAAATCATTAACAACTTAGCAAAATCGCATTATCGTTGGGGACAAAATGCTGACGTAGTGGTTCGTATGCCAACAGGTGCTGGTGTAGCAGCTGGCCCATTTCATAGTCAAAGTAACGAAGCTTGGTTCTTTAAAACACCAGGTTTAAAAATTGCTTATCCTGCTTTCCCAAGTGATGCTAAAGGTTTACTATTAGCCTCTTTTGAAGATCCAAATCCGGTTATGTTCTTTGAGCATAAAGCATTATACAGAAGTATTGATGAAGATATTTTAGATGGCTATTATACGATTCCTTTTGGGAAAGCGCGTTTAGTAAAAGAAGGTGCTGATGTTACTATTGTTACTTATGGTTTAGGTGTGCATTGGGCATTAGAGCTATTAAATGCTCATCCAGAAATTTCTGCTGATTTAATTGATTTAAGAACCTTAGCTCCATTAGATACACAAGCTATTTATGATTCAGTCAAGAAAACAGGGAAAGCATTTGTGCTGCATGAAGATACGTTGACAGGTGGTATTGGCGGCGAATTAAGTGCCTTAATTACAGAACACTGTTTTGAATATTTAGATGCGCCAGTAATGCGCGAAGGAAGTTTAGATACACCTGTACCAATGAATGCAGATTTAGAAATCAACTTCTTACCAAAAGAAAGATTCAAAGAAAAATTAATGAAATTGATTAATTACTAATGAGGGCGTGACCCCGCAAAAGTACAGCGGGGTCGGGCTTTTCGTTTCAATCTTTTGCAAGAGGCAGGCAAAAGGATTTCCACTGCAATCCCTCACGCAAAAAAAATACTTAAAG
>SYEI01000217.1 GCA_005800865.1 Bacteroidota bacterium
AATACCACCAGAATAATTTTGAACATCGTTGGTATTAAATTGTCCGGCCACAATCATTCCGTTCAACGAAATGGTATTACGATTATCAATATTATAATCAATCCCTAATCTTCCAAAATTAAACAAGGTTTTCATTTGGGTTTTATTATCTTGGTTAAAAAAACCAGTTGTAACACTACTATCTAATTGTGTACGCTTTGTAAAACCTTCGGTGTTATTAATAGCTTGATTATAAGAATACATTAATGAGGTGTTCCATTTACCTTGCTTTACATTAATATTTGCCATCCCACCATAACGATCGCCAGTTCCAATATATGCCATAACCATTCCGTTATAACCAGGTTTTCCGTTTTTCTTCATGATCACATTTAATACGCCACCCGTTGCGCTTGCATCAAACTTAACGGAAGGATTTGTGATAATCTCTACTCTATCAATTTGGTCGGCAGGAATTTGTTGTAACGTTAAAGTAGTTGGTCTTCCATCTACAAATATCATCGGTGATTGATTTCTTAACTGTACATTTCCATCTGCATCTACTGTTAATCCCGGAATGTTTTTCATCACGTCAACGGCTGTTCCACCTTTAACTGATAAATCTTTTTCTACATTGTAGGTGCGTTTATCAATTGATAAAACCACGGCGCTTTTTTCAGCTACTACATCCACTTCACTTAACAATTTATCATCAAGCACTAATTTTATATTACCTAAATCCTGATCTACTTTATCTGGTGGGACGATATATACTTTTTGATTATAATCTTTATAGCCAACAAACTTCACTCTAACTCTTACTTGGCCAAATGAAGGCAATCCTTCTACCGCAAAATCACCATTTTCTTTTACTAAACCGCCGCCTAATAAACTATCCTTACTAAACCACAATACTTGTACTGAGGCATACTCTACTGGTTTCCCAGTAGAAGCATCTAATACTTTACCAAATACTCGTCCTAGTTTGGGATCTTTCATTCCTTTACCCATGCCTCCCATTCCAGGCATTTGGGCTTTAGCTATTAAACCAATAAAAAGGGTAATTATAAAAAATAGATTCTTCATGTTAAATTAAAAGTGTAAAGGTATAAACAATACTTGCTTGGTTATAACAATTTATATGAGCGGTAGTTTAGCGTGACACGCCTTATTAAAATGATGGTAATTTGCTTAAATCAGATCATAAAAAACCCCCGTCGATTGGCGGGGGTTTGAATATTAATCTGGTTTTTTAGCTTCGTCGTGCTTCTCTTCCTTCTTTTTTTCTTCGGTAGCGGGCGCTGGCGCTTGAGTTGTTTTAGAAGCTGAACTTTTCTTTGATTCTTTTTTTACAGAAACACCACTTTCATTAATAGCTCTTTCCTGACCTCTGCTTGGTGGAGGTGTTGTTGAACTTTCTTTCTTTTTCTCTGGTTCCTGTGCATTAGCTGTATAACAAACTGTAAATACGGCAAGAGTTAAAACTAATTTCTTCATGTTAATTAAAATTTTATAGAATAAATGTACGAATTATTTTAGGAGTTCTTGAGCTTCTTGAATAGAAATAATTTCGCCTTTAAATACTGCAATCACAAATGCTTCTACCAAGCCTTTATCAGCCAATTCCTGACGGTATTTATCAGCTTTAGAATAATCACTAAATGAACCCGCCGTGTATCTGATCATACCAGAACCTGTTCCTTGTTTTTCAACACCTTGTAAGTCTTTTGTTTTTTCTTCCATATCGTTAGAACCCGCCTTACGAAGCGCTCCTAACTGAACTTTAAAGCTTACTAAAGATTTATCTACCGAACTAAACGATTCAATTTTTGTAATATCTTCTTTCTCTTGTGTTTCCATGGTTGCTTTTGTAGCACTCATTGGGATTCGTTTACCATCTTTATAAGCAGTAATAAAGGCATCTCCATAACCTTCCAATACTAAGTCAGCTTTTAAATTTGCGGCTCCTTCAATCGTTTTAAAACCTTTTGTAGCGTATCGATACACATCATCGTCGGTTTTTAACTCCAATATAGTTCCTGCATTTCTAAATACACCCTTAGAAATTCTGTTTTTATAAGCACCTAATTGAACACGGTAAACAATATCGCCTTTTGCAAATTCATTAGCCACCGCATCCATATCTATTGTAATAACAGAATTAGTTTCGGCTGCATTAGTGGATGTATTAACTGCATTTGCAGGTTTTTTCTCCAATAATTTAGCAATCTCTTCGTCGGAAAGAGTAACGATGTCGCCATTTTTAAAGTAACCAACTTTTGCACTTTTATTTCCTTCTTTTATAAACTCATCTCTACGATTTACAGCATTTTGAATTTCCTTGTAAGTACCTGCTGTATATAGCACTGTTGAATTATCCGATAAAGTGGTTGATTTAACATCTCCAATACTTAATAAATAAGCCATTTCGTCGTTTGGAACAGGCCCTGAGTATCTCGCTAATTCAACCGTGTATTCTTTTTCGTTTTTACTTGCATCTGAAGCTGATGTAGAATCTTTTTTAACTGCATAGAAATTCTCGATAACCTCTTGTTTCACAACATTTCCACTATCCATATACACATTGTACCAATTTTGCCAATACTCATCGGTTAATGCTACACCTTGTGAATTTACTTCTACTCCAGCTGGTGAGGCGAGCTCATCATCTGCATGATTTGGTACGCCATCATTATCATCATCAAATGGACAACCATTAGCATCCACCTTAACACCTTTTGGTGTTCCATGGCATTTATCATCCCAATCTTTTACGCCATCTTCATCATAATCACCATTATCAATTGCTAACCAATCTATACCATCATAATAATCGTCAGGCAAAGTATCTGCTTTCGATTTTTTCTTCAATACTAAATCGTATTGTAAAGCAAAGGAAGTGTATACAAAATTATCTTTCTGTTTTGTGCCAGATCTTGTTCCTAAACTATTTTTTGTAATACCGTCAATATAATCGGTAGTAGTAAAGTAATACTGAAACCCAATTTTAAAATCAAATCGGTCAGTTATTTTCATTAAAGCACCTACTCCAATTGGAAATGCCCAAGCTCTTTCTTGATATTGTCCGAAACCATCTTTATTTAATTCTCTAATATCCGTTTCATAAATATAATCTCTATTTAAATTAACGGCCAAAGAGGCTGTTGGTGCAGCCTCATCTATATTTTTAATAGACCCATCGCTCCAATAATGGTAGCGATTTCCATATCTATCATAATGATCTGTTTTTGACAAAAATTCAAATGAATTTACACCAATGGAAACCCAAGGACGAATACGGCATCTATCAGGGATAAAATTTCCAAAATCGTACATCAAGCTTAATCCACCCGAACGGATTTCAGACTGGAAATTTTCTTGGCGATTATCAACCCATTCATTAGCTCCTAGTTTGCCAAACAAAACATTAAAATTTAATTGAAAGGATTTAAATAAACGTTGAGAAATATTTAAATCATAACCAATACGAGCGGTCCAAGGAGCTTGATAATGCTTTGAATATAAATCTCCATGAAAAGAAAGCATTCCTACACCTAGAGAAACTTTTGGTTTAAAAATATCACCTAAAGATGGGGGATCTAGTTGAGATTTTTGTGATTTAACAGTTGGAGTTGGAACAGCTGTAGGTTCAGTTTTTGCAGAAGTGTCCGTTTGAGCTTTTGTAAAAGAACAAATTAAAATAAGAGATATAAAAAGTACTTTTTTAAGCATTGATTGTGGCTTATACGCAAAAATAAAAAAATGGTTTTATTTAAACCATTTTTGACTAGTAATCATAAGTGCTTCTTGCACTGTTATTCTTTTAGCACCATTATAAGCAACTACAAAAGCACTACTGCAACCTTTTTGTTTTATATTCTCTCTGT
>SYEI01000218.1 GCA_005800865.1 Bacteroidota bacterium
TAATTCGCCTTTTACTAATTTATTTTCTTGGTACAAACCTTTCATAAATTCTTTAAAGCATTCACCTGCTTGGTCAGGACTTTCGCTAATCCATTTTTCCATGCGTAAAAAATTCATCAACTTATCTTTATCGTCTAAGGCGTTAGTTAAGGTTTGTTGCTTTTGTATTTTCATCATAGGCTTTAACATATCAAATCCTTGATTTAAGAAATCGCCTGGTATTAAACCATCAAATCCTTCTACAATTTTATCAAAGTCCATGTCCTTGCTCCAACGAAATAGTAAGCCATCGTTAGTACTAAAATCAATTGGCGTAACATGCGTTACTAAGTTTTTAATTTTGTTAGGGTATAATGAACTGTAAATAACACTTAAAGTTCCACCTTGGCAAATACTTAAAATATTTATTTTCTCAACTCTATTTTTCTTTCTAATAAAATCAACACAGTTGTTTATGTAACCGTTTACATAATCATCCATGCTCAAGTATTTATCAGTTTTAGTTGGATTGCCCCAATCAATTAAATAAACATCCAAGCCAGCTGCTAATAAGTTTTGAATGTAGCTTCTATCTGGCTGTATATCCAACATTTTATAAGTGTTTACTAAAGCGTAAACAATTAATACAGGTGTTTTGTAAGTTGGTTCAGTTTCTCTGTCGTATTTGTATAAAGTTAATTTATCTTCGTTATACACGGCTGTTTTTGGAGATACAGCAATATCTACTTCGTTAATATTGTTAAATGTTTCGTAGCTCTTTAATAATTTTGAGCTCATTTGGTGCATTTCTTCTACTAATTTGTTTTCCATAGGGCTATTTTAATATGATAAATTTACGGCTTTTTTGCTTCGATTATTGTACAATTTCAAAACTTTTATCGGTTAAAATAAATTCAGTTTTCAGATCGTCTAAATATAATTGTCCCTGAGCTTCATTGTTCCAAATAAACAGTTGAATATGGTCAATTGCATTGGATTTGAGTTCCTCTTCACTCAATTCATATCCAAATTCTTTATAATCCCAGCTTTGATGTTGTATCAACTCTTCTCCAATGTAATAGGGAGTTTCAAATAACAGGCTGTCTTTTTGATTGAAAAATTTGAGATATATCTGGGCATTGTTAATGTCCTTATCAAAATAATACCATCCCGAAAAACGAATTTTTTTAATACCCGGTTTAGTACATAAATCAGGTAGTTTATATTGAAATGCCGAGCTAAAAGGATGATCTTTATCCAATAAAGCGACGTAAGAACCTGTATGTGCTAGTTGATTGGATTTGAAACCTGAATAGGAATTGGTTTCAAAATCTTCAGTATAGTTCTCTTGCTCTACAATACAAGACGGAGGAATGATATACTGATTGGTTTTATGTATTCTAAAAAAATTGCGCCAAAACAATTCGGAGTGCGTATAATTTTCATCTAATATACCATTGTGTAACTGAAAACTTTTTAATTGGTGGTAGCCAGTTAGCACAAATAGAAAGGTAATAGATGCTATTTTATATTTTGGATATTTGATAAATTGATGAAGTGCAGACGCTAATAAAATAGCTATGATAGGATAAAAATCAATGAGTGCACGAGTGGTAATTGGCCAATACCACCATGAACTATATAGATAAAGGACTAACAGGATAATAGCTGGGAATAGTATTTTTTGAAGCTTATTTTGTATATAAATAATACCCAAAAGGCTAACAAATGCTAATGGCACGTATGTAAATAGCCCAGCATGGTAACTAAATAATACATCAAATAATTTAGGTTGATTAAAGTAAAACCGTTCGTTAACGTATGTATAGGGAATAATTGTACCCGTTTGGGTATAAAGAATAATAAAGGTATTAATGATAAATAATACAATTAAAAAGAGTGGTAATATCAGATTGGTTTGAAAATTGAAACTGCATTTTTCTTTTAAAAAGTTGGTTGACATAAAAGCTGGAATAACAAATAGTATCAATCCATTTAAAGGTCGTATGCTAAGTAAGATGATTAAGCATAACGCACTTAAAAGGAACCGTAGCGCTTTTTTATCCGTATCATTAAAATAGGAGTAGGAAAAATAGAGAAATAAACTAATGAAGGTAAAAGAATAAACGTGCGATTGAGAGTTTAAAAAAACAGTGTAATAAAATAAATGGGTTCCATAAAAAACAGTTATTGGTATCAGCACAGATACTAATTCGTTGTGAAATATTTTTTGCAGTAATTTCCGTAAATAAAATAGTCCTAAAAATAAATAGCACAAACTGGCAAAAGCAATAGCTATTTGATAGGGTAGGGAATAGCCATCGGCATGATAGCCAAATAGTTTTGCCGAAACATGTGCAATGGCAAAAAAGGGAGTCCATAATAATGATAAGCCTGGATAGTATTTATTGATGCGTTTATCCTTGTACTGCACCATAAAATTATCTTCGGGATTGGCAAAGCCACCAATGTAATTATCATTATAAACTTTATTAAACCATTTAAACTCATAGTTTGTATCGTGATAAATATAACGCGCAGGTAAGTATGAATAATAGCCTATACCATCACCGCCAATAA
>SYEI01000219.1 GCA_005800865.1 Bacteroidota bacterium
CATTTTATCATTATAAGTTTGGCGATACTCTCTAAATGCTTCTTTTAATTCGGCTTGAGGTAAAATCTCTTTTTCAAATTCATTAATATCGAACTTATCTTTTTCTTTAAAAAAACTAGTACTTTTATTCAACATCATCATTTGATCTTGCTTAGTAACATTATTACCTTCCGTTAAAACTTCTTCGCAAAAACCTTTACAAGTATCTATGAAATTAGAGGTATGGAAGTAAGCGTTCTCCTTCATTTTTGTGTTCAAAAAATCTTCAACCCAATAAAAAGCACAGTCGGCTATTTTGTTATTCGTGTCAACAATACTTATCTTATAACCTTTTTCTGATTCGGTATTAAAAATAATACAGCCTTTATCCAATTTATTGATATTGATTCCATTATCACACTCTACATCAAAGTTATCCATGTGTTGAAAAACCTTTAAATAGGTGTCTTTATTTTCCGTTTTAAATAATCCAATAGCATCGCAAATAACACCGTCGATATTACAATCTTTAAAGTAACATGTATAAAACTCACCGCCTTTAATTTTTGGGTGCATCGATTGATTAAACAAGTGTTCAGCAAAATGTTTACTGCTTTCTATAAACTTATTTTGTGAAGCAAAAATATCAGTTGCATAGCTTTGTACATCATGGTAATGCATTTCGTTTTTTGAGTTAAACTGGTAGTAAATATCAGTTTTAAAAGGCGATGTTAAATAACGCATCACAGTATCTTTCAAAAAATCATCACTGATTTGTATTTGTTTTTCGCTTAGCGTTAACTCTTCTCCCAAGCCTTTATTTCCAACATAGTGTATAACAAACTGAGTTAATTCTGAACGTGTAAAATCTATCATGGCACAAATCTATTTAAAAAATGAATGGTAAATGTAATGGTTTAGGCTTGCCCTGAATTAACAAAGTTTAAACAAATAGTAAGTTTTATAGTGTTTTAATTACCAAAGAAGTCCTAAATTTATTGTTAACTTAAATAATATATTTAAAATGAATGTTACTAACGGATATTATCCGTTATAACCCATACCAATACTTATTAATATTTCCCTAAATTTGTTTACTATGCATAAAAAAATCATAAAACCCGCACTGTTAGTATTTATAGTTAGTCTTTGTTCATTTACGTTTTATCAGTTCGATAAAAATCAAATATTACAAGATATTTTAATGTCTGTTTTAAATCAAGCGCACTACAGTCCGTTAAAAGTAGACGACGATTTTAGCGAGAAAGCCTATAACCTTTATTTAAAGCGTATCGACATGAGTAAAAAGTTTTTACTCCAAAGTGATGTTGATGCAATGAGTAAATACAAAAAAAGCATAGATGATGAAATTACCAATGGTACTTTTGATTTTTATAAACTATCAACTGAAACTATTGCTAAACGTATTAAAGAAAAAGAAGATTGGGCAAAAGAAATTTTAGCTACACCATTTAACTATTCGATAGATGAAGATTATGAAACAGATGGCGAAAAATTAAAATACGCTTCTAGCGAAAAAGAATTGAAAACTGAATGGACAAAGATGTTGAAATACCAAACGCTATCTCGTTTGGATGAAATGTTAACTGGACAAGAAAAAGCAAAAGCAAAAAAAGATTCGGTATTTACAGAAAAAACATTTGATAGTTTAGAAGTGGATGCTCGTCGTAAAACCTTAAAGGCTAATATTGATTGGTTTAAACGATTAAATAAAATCAATAATAAAGACCGTTTTTCTACATACGTTAACACCATTACTGGTTTGTACGATCCACACACCGAATATTTTGCTCCAAAAGAAAAAAAGAAATTTGACCAAAGTATGAGCGGACAGTTCGAAGGTATTGGAGCTCGTTTACAAGCAAAAGATGGGATTTTAAAAGTATCAGAAGTCATTGTTGGCTCTCCTTCATTTAAACAAGGCGAATTAAAAGCTGGCGATGAAATTCATAAAGTAGCACAAGGCGCAAAAGAGGCTGTTGATATTACCAATATGGAAATGGATGACGCCATTGATTTAATAAAAGGGAAAAAAGGAACTGAAGTTCGATTAACTGTCAAAAAACCAGACGGTTCATTTAAAGTCATTCCAATTATAAGAGATGTGATTGAAATGGATGAAACCTATGCTAAATCAGCTATTTTAAATAATAAAAAGAAAATTGGTTATATCTATTTGCCGATGTTTTACGCCGATTTTACGCGTAATGGCGCTCACCGTTGTTCGGCTGATATGAAAAAAGAAATTGAGAAATTAAAAGCTCAAGGAGTGGAAGGTATTATTGTTGACTTACGAGATAATGGTGGTGGATCTTTACAGGAAGTAGTTGAAATGGCAGGCTTGTTTATTCCTCGTGGACCAGTGGTACAAGTAAAAGATAAATCAGGTAGAGTATATGTGATGGATGATAAAAATGCGGATATTACATGGGATGGACCATTAGCAATTATGGTAAATCATGGCAGCGCATCAGCCTCTGAAATTTTAGCAGCAGCTATTCAAGATTACAAGCGCGGAGTGATTATTGGAACACAAAGTTTCGGAAAAGGAACCGTTCAGTCTTTTTACAATTTAGACCCAGCGGTTTTACCACAATTTGATACTATTAAACCTTTGGGCGAAGTAAAAATTACTAATCAAAAATTTTATAGAATTAATGGTGGAGCCACTCAATTAAAAGGAGTAATGCCAGATGTAGTTTTACCAGATCCATACGCTTATATTGAAGTTGGAGAAAAAGAATTAGACTATCCAATGCCTTGGGATGAAATTATGAAAGCAACGTATGATGAATATACTGCGATTAATTACCCTAAAGTGAAAAAAGGAAGTGCAGAGCGCGTAAAAACAAGTGCGGCTTTTAAATTAATTGATACGCAATCAAAAGAATTAAAAGCTAAAAAAGATGATACTAAATATAACTTAAAACTTGAAAAATACAGAGCTGAGCAAAAGGAATTGCGCGAGCAGTATAAAAAGTATGATGAATTAAAAGTAGATATCAAAACCTTTACAGCTGATTTACCAAACTACGACAAAGAAGTTTTAAAGAACGATACCATTAAATTGAATAAAGAGATTAAATGGACTAAAAACGTTCAAAAAGATAATTACATTTTTGAAGCTAGTAATGTAATTAATGATATGAAATAGCACTTATTCGGTTATTAAGTCTTTGATAATACCTTGTTTTTTACCATTTTTTTAATGGTTTATTTGGTAATTTTGAATATTAATTAATAGTAAAATGGTAGTAGAACAATTATATACAAGTTGCCTTGCACAAGGCGCTTACTTTATACAATCAGAAGGCGAAGCAGCCATTATTGATCCATTAAGAGAATATAAACCTTATTTGGATTTGGCAGCTAAAAATAATGCAAAAATTAAATACATTTTTGAAACGCATTTTCATGCTGATTTTGTTTCGGGACATTTAGATTTAGCTAAACATACAGGAGCTGAAATTATTTTTGGTCCAAATGCTACAACAGATTTTAAAAGTACAATAGCAACCGATAATCAAGAATTTAAAGTTGGTAAATTAACCATCAAAGTACTTCACACACCTGGTCATACATTAGAATCATCTACTTTTTTATTGTTAGATGAACATAATAAACCTCACTCTATTTTTACTGGCGACACTTTATTTATTGGTGATGTTGGCCGACCAGACTTAGCAATTAAATCTAATTTAACACAAGAAGATTTAGCAGGAATGTTATTTGAGTCGTTACGCAATAAAATCATGACTTTACCTGATGATGTGATTGTCTATCCTGCTCATGGTGCAGGTTCGGCTTGTGGTA
>SYEI01000220.1 GCA_005800865.1 Bacteroidota bacterium
AAAGTATGACTCATTTTGGTACAGGCTTATAATATTTAATTTTAAAATCAGGAAACGCTATCCCTTATTCGGATGGCGTTTTTTATTTACAAGCCTTAGTCGTATATTAGCCCTTCAAAATCATGAACTTATTTTTTCATCTCGGTAGATATTTTATCCTTATTAAACGTGTGTTTAGTAAGCCAGAAAAACTATCGGTGTATATGAGGCAAATTATTCATGAAATTGATAATATTGGAATTAGTTCTTTGCCCATAATTGCCATCATTTCTTTTTTCATGGGTGGCGTAATTACTATACAATCTGCTTTTGGATTTACTAGTCCGTTAGTTCCTTTATATGCTGTTGGTTATACAGCTCGTGAATCTATGTTGTTAGAGTTTTCCCCAACTATTGTGTGTTTAATTTTAGCTGGAAAAATTGGCTCTAATATAGCTTCCGAAATTGGCTCTATGCGAATTACCGAGCAAATTGATGCCTTAGAAATTATGGGAATTAATTCGGCAGGTTATTTAATACTTCCTAAAATTGCAGCCGGTATGTTAATTATGCCTTTTTTAATTGCTATTAGTATGTTTTTAGGGATTTTTGGCGGATACGTTATGGGAATTGCAACAGGAGCTTGTTCTTCATACGAATACATTTTTGGTATTCAAGCGTTTTTCGAGCCTTGGAAATTATATTACTCCTTTACGAAAGTTATTACCTTTGCTTTTTTGATCACCTCTATTTCTTCTTATTTTGGTTATTATACACACGGTGGAGCTTTAGAAGTAGGTAAAAGCAGCACAGCAGCTGTTGTATATAGCAGCATCTTAATTTTGATTTTTAATTTCTTGTTAACCCAATTATTCTTAACATGATCGAAATTAAAAATATATCAAAAAGCTTTGGCGATAGAAAAGTCATCGATGATGTTTCTTTTACGTTTGAGCAAGGGAAAACCAATTTAATTATCGGAGAAAGTGGTAGCGGAAAAACAACCGTTATGAAATTAATGGTTGGGTTACATGAGGTTGATAATGGTGAAGTTTTATATGACGGAAAAAATTTCCCAACTTTAGGTGTCAAAGAAAAACAAGAAGTTCGAAAAAAAATAGGTATGCTTTTTCAAGGCGGTGCTTTATTTGATTCACAGACCTTAGAAGAGAATGTGCGTTTCCCTTTAGATATGTTTACCACCATGACTAAGGAAGAGAAGTTGGATCGAGTTAATTTTTGCTTAGATAAAGTTCAATTAACCAATCGTAATAATTTATATCCTGGCGAATTATCTGGAGGTATGAAAAAACGTGCGGCTTTAGCAAGAGCCATTGCTAATAATCCCCAGTATTTATTTTGTGATGAACCAAACTCTGGTTTAGATCCCAAAACATCTATTGTTATTGATAATTTAATTCAAAGTTTAACTCACGAATTTAATATTACAACGATTGTGATTACCCACGACATGAATTCGGTGGTTGAAATTGGGGAAAAAATTCTATACATCTATAAAGGTAAACCTTGGTGGACAGGCAATAGCCAAGACATATTAAAAACAACCAATCCTGAGTTAGTTGATTTCGTATTTGCTTCTGGTTTTATGAAAGAAGTATTTAATGCCGTTGATAAAAAATAAATACGGCCCATTATAAACATAAATTCTCTGATTTTTTTCGGAGATAATCAAATCCAAATTACATTGAAAGATAAAAAAAATACCGAACACGATTTTGAAATGAAAGCCACGACATTTCATGGCTTAGAAGATGTATTAGTAAATGAATTAATGAAGTTGGGAGCACGCGATATTGTTCCATTTAAACGAGGCGTTTCTTTTACAGGAGATAAAGGCTTTATGTACAAGGCTAATTTGTGTTTACGTACCGCTTTAAAAGTATTGGTTCCTATTTATTCGTTTACAGCCAATAATGAACATGAACTGTATGCTAAAATGAAGGAATATGAGTGGGAAGAATTGTTGAATACAGATGATACGTTGGCGATTAATGCAACCGTTAATTCAGATGAATTTAATCACTCTTTGTATGTGTCTCAAAAAACAAAAGATGCTATTTGTGATCGATTTGTAGATAAATTTGACGTAAGACCCAATGTTGATTTGGATAGGCCAACCGTTAGAATTTATGTTCACATTTTTAGAAATCAAGTCAATGTAAGTTTGGATAGTAGCGGAGATTCTTTATTTAAAAGAGGTTACCGTGTTGACATTGATACCGCTCCAATGAAAGAAGTGTTGGCAGCAGGAATGGTGTTGTTATCTAATTGGCAACCACATTTACCATTAATTGATGGTATGTGCGGTAGTGGAACCTTAGGTATTGAAGCAGCCTTATTTGCAAATAATATTCCTCCAGGAGTTTTTAGAGAAGAGTTTGGTTTTATGAAATGGCACGACTATGATAAAGAGTTGTGGGATACAATTTATGAAAGTACGATCAATCGGATTAAAGATGATATGCCAAATATTATCTCTAGCGATATTGATATTGTGCCTCTAGAAATGGCCAAACGCAACGGTGCTGTAGCTAAAGTAGATGATGTAATTCAATACGAACATATATCATTTTTTGATTTAATGCCAACTAAGCCGCATGGCACTATTTTATTAAATCCTCCTTATGATGAGCGTATCAAAATGGAAGACACCAATGCTTTTTATAAGCAAATTGGAGATAAGTTAAAAAAAGATTTTGGAGGTTGGACTTGTTGGATTATTTCTTCCAATATGGAAGCTATAAAATCTATTGGTTTACATCCAAGTAAAAAAATGACTTTGTTTAATGCTTCTTTAGAATGTAAATTATTGAAGTACGAAATGTACAGCGGTTCTAAAAAGGCATCTAAGCAAGACAGGCAAGAGGAAACTAATTAAATTGAATTGACAAATTCAACTAATTGTTTCATCGCTTTTGCTCTGTGCGAAATTACATTTTTTATCTCTGAACTCATTTCAGCAAATGTTTCTGTGTAACCATAAGGTAAAAAAATAGGATCGTAGCCAAAACCATTAGCACCAGATTTTTGAGTTGTGATTGTTCCATTGATAATGCCTTCAAATAAATATTCTTTACCGTCAATTATTAAAGCCATTACAGTTTTAAAATGAGCATTTCTGTCGTCTTTATTAGTTAGATCTTTTAAAAGCTTTTCTAAATTATCACTGTCGTTTTTGTGATCGCCTGCATATCTAGCAGAATATACTCCTGGCGCCCCATCTAAAGCATCAACTAATAATCCGCTATCGTCAGCAAAGCAATTTATGCCAGTTTGCTTATAAATGGTTTGTGCTTTTAGTAAAGCATTACCTTCAATGGTTGAGGCAGTTTCTTCTATTTCCTCTAATAAATTAATATCATCAAGGCTCAATAATTCAATCGTTGAGGGGATCAGGCTTTTAACTTCTTTTAATTTGTTTTTATTGTGTGTGGCGAAAATCAGCTTTGTCATAGCAGGAGTATATAATATTGTTTTTTTAATTTGAATTACTAAAAATATAATTTGTAAATTTAAATTTAGGATTTAATTTATATGAAGATACCATTCAATAAACCTTTTTTTATTGGAAATGAAACCAAGTATATTTCTCAGGCGGTAAAGTCTGGAAAAATATCTGGGGATGGTATGTTTACGAAAAAATGTCATGATTTATTAGAGAAAAGATATGGTTTCAAAAAAGTATTGTTAACAACGTCTTGTACCGATGCTTTAGAAATGGCTGCTATTTTAATTGACACAAAAGCAGGAGATGAAATCATTATGCCATCGTATACTTTTGTTTCAACAGCAAATGCTTTTGTTTTGAGAGGAGCTAAAATTGTTTTTGCTGACAGTAATTCTATTAATCCCAATATTGATACAAATACTATTGAATCATTAATAACAGCTAAAACTAAGGCTATTGTGGTGGTTCATTATGCTGGGATTGCATGTGATATGGATGCTGTAATGGCATTATCAAAAAAACACAATTTATTAGTCATTGAAGATGCGGCTCAAGCAATTGATAGTTTTTATAAAGGAAGGCCTTTGGGCAGTATCGGACATTTGGCGGCTTTTTCTTTTCATGAAACAAAAAACATTATTTCAGGCGAAGGAGGCATGCTGGTTATTAATGATGAGCAGTTTATTAAACGCGCTGAAATCATTCGAGAAAAGGGAACTAATAGAACTCAGTTTTTTAGAGGAGAAATAGATAAGTATGATTGGGTCGACATTGGCTCATCATTTTTACCATCCGAATTAACAACTGCTTTTTTGTTTGCTCAATTAGAAAATATAGAATTGATTCAGAAAAAAAGATTAGGTATTTGGAAAAGGTATAATGAAGAACTTTTATTACTTGAGAAATCAGGAAAGATAGCTTTACCAAAAATTCCAAACTATGCTACAAATAATGCTCATATATTCTATATTATTTTTAAGTCGATTGAAGAAAGAACAGCTTTAATTAATAAACTAAAACAGGATGGTATTTTAGCTGTATTTCATTATATATCATTGCATAGCAGTCCGTTTTATAAAAAACAAAATGCAGATGTTGTTTTAGAGAATGCAGATAAGTACACTAATTGTTTATTGAGATTGCCTTTGTTTTATGATTTAAAGCGAAAAGAACAAAGTTTGGTGATTAATTCAATATTTGACTTTTATAAATCGAAATAGGTTATTCGTAACTAATTTTAATAAATTTCTTGATAAATATTTTTTCATCAATCATTAATTTAATGATATAAGCACCACGGGCATATGACGAAGTATTGAGTGTTACAAAATTTAATCCTTCAATTCCTTTTTTAGTGATTTCTTCATACTGGATTTGTCCAACAGAATTAAAGATAGAAATTGTAAAATCTATATCTTTATTTAAGGTGATGGGAAGTACAATGTCTCCGTCAGTTGGATTAGGTAGAGGATTACCAACATATATATCGTCAGCATTTAAACTATTGCAAAAAGAATTGTTAATTGTATTATCATCAATACTTGTATTTACTTTTTCAATTTCAACACAGGTAATATTGTTTACGCTGTTTTGTGTACTTGCACTTTCAGCATTAAATGTGAACGTATAATATGAGTTAGGGTTTAAAGTTCCATTCCACGTTTCTTTAATAGTCCCGCCATCGCTAATTTGATAACCCATTTTAAATGAATTGATGGGAACAGAACCGTAGTTAGCTATATCGGCAATCACCGTCATAAAGCCATTATTATCTTTGTTTGTATTTACATTTAAAACGGCTAAATCTAAATAACGTTCGGTTATAGTAATGCTTTTGGTTTTGGAGCCCTTACAGCCATTTTGATCTATCAAATTCAAACTAACATTAAAAGAACCTTCAGTGTTAAATGTTTCTGTAGGGTTTTGAATGCTATATGTTGATGTGGCATTCATATTCCATAAGTACGAACTAGCATTATTAATTGATGGTGTAAAATTTATAGGTTCATTTATGTAATAAAAAGCAGTAGGAGTTGTTGAAAAATCAACAACGGGTAAAGGAAATACAATTAAAGAATTAGTTGTTGAATCTTTACATCCAAATGAATTGATGGTGGTTAATCTTACAGAATTGTTTCCTGGATTTGTAAGAGAAAGAGTTGGGCTTTGAGCCGTTGAAAATGTAATGTTATTTAGCCTCCAATTATACGAGGATATAATGCCGCTTTGTGGATTCGATAAATTCATGACGTTAACCGTGTCTTTTGCGCAAAATGAAGGGATTGAAAAACTAGCTATTGGAGGCAGATAAATATTGATTAGTTTGGTAATGCTAGATATACATCCATTATTTCCGTCAACAATAAGAGTAACATTATAAACTCCAGAGTTTGTATAAGTTTTGATAGGAGCTGGAGTATTTGCTGCACCATAAATGCCAAAATTCCATGAGTAGGTTGGAGTTCCAGAAGTTGGGATAATGGATGTACTTTGAAAATTAGTAGGTGAATTTAAACAGGCGGGCCCATTAGTGAAATCTGCTTTGACTTCATCTTGCACATTAACCGTTTTATAAATAGAATCCTTACAACCAGCAGTATTTGTAACTAAAAGTTTGACTGTAAAAATGGAAGAATTACTAAAAATGTGAGTAGGAGAGGTAATACTTGTGGTATTTGTTGGGCTTGAATCTCCAAAATTCCAATATGATGAGATTACGGAATAACCTGTCGCACTTGTACTTTGATTCAAAAATGAAGTACTATTATTTTGGCAAGAGGTTCCAATAGCAAATGTAGCAGTTGGTGTAGGATATATATTAATTGTTTTATTAATTGATTGCACACAGCCTGTATTTGTTGTTACTGTTAAATTTACTGTATAGGTTCCTGTATTTGTATAAGTATGTATTGGATTTGAAGCAGTTGAGGTATTTGTTGCAGATGCTGTATCTCCAAAACTCCATGCATAATTACTAATTGAGTTACCACTTGGAGGAATTGACAAATCTGTAAATGATACTATTTGATTCACGCACCCAATATTTGATGAAAAATTTGCCGTTGGAGCAAATCCTTGTATGGTAACAATTATTGTATCTTTTGCAACACAATTATTAGTGTTAGTTACAATGACAGAGTATTGGCCTGTATTATTAATTAATAATGAATCGTTGTTTGAGCCCGTATTCCAAGTATAGTTGTTAGTGGCTAATGCGCCGGATGTTAAGGTTATTAAATTACCAGCACATAAAGGTATATCTGGGCCCAGTGATATCGATGATGAAAATGTGTCTTCTGTAATTTTAAGTGTATCTGATGTTATAGTACAACTATAAGTGTCTGTGATTTTAACATAATAATTACCTGCTTGAGTAATAGTAAACAAAGAATCTGTTGTTATATTATTTTGCCATACAAATGTGTAATTTGATTTTGGTAATTCCGTATCCCATATAAGTTGACCATTTGTACAAATAAAATGTTGTGATGGGAGGTGATAGTTTGGAAAGTTTACAAGAATAGTATCAGAAGAATTTTTTCCAAAAATATTAGTCGCATTTAACCAGTATTTTCCTGATTTATTTACTGATATAGTTGGCGTAGTTGCTCCAGTTGACCATTGATAAGAAATGTATTGATTACTATTAGGTATTATTGGAACAATAGCTGTGTCGCAATATGAGTTAGAAAGGGAAATGTCGTTGGGTAAA
>SYEI01000221.1 GCA_005800865.1 Bacteroidota bacterium
AAAGATTTCGGGATTCGTAAACCGAAAATTGCTGTATTAGGTTTAAATCCTCATGCTGGTGAAAACGGAGCAATTGGTGACGAAGAAAAAACAGCTATTATTCCAGCGATAGAAAAAGCAAAAGAAACCATGATGGTTTACGGACCTTATTCTGCTGACGGATTTTTTGGAAATAACACGCAAGCTAAATTTGATGGTGTTTTAGCCATGTATCACGACCAAGGTTTGATTCCGTTTAAAACATTAGCATTTGGACATGGCGTTAATTTTACAGCAGGATTAGATTTTGTTCGTACATCACCAGATCATGGAACTGCTTATGAAATTGCTGGAAAACAAATTGCCGATGAATCTTCTTTTAGAGAGGCTTTGTACGCAGCCATTGATATTTATAAAACAAGAAATTTGCAGGAAGAAATTTCAGCAAATCCTTTGGCATTTTCTCCAATTAAAAAAGAGAGAGGGTAATTTCAAACAAAAAGAGCAACAAATTTATTTGATGCTCTTTTTGTTTGCTAAATAAATTTCTAAGCCTTCTCTTCCCAAATTGCCGCTAAATGAACAATTGTTTGAGTAGCTTTTTCCATGTCTTGAACGCTTACCCATTCAAGCTTGCTATGAAATGCATGTTCGCCGGCATAAATGTTCGGGCAGGGCAAACCCATAAAAGATAAACGAGAACCATCTGTTCCACCGCGAATACTTGATAATACTGGTTTTATTCCTGTGCGTTTTATAGCTTCTAATGCATTTTCCACTACAAAATAACAAGTATCTAATACATCTTTCATATTGCGATATTGCTCTGTTACTTTAAATTCGTAGCTAGATTTTTTATAGTTTGATAAAACAGATTTTGTGATTTCTTCTAATTCTGCTTCTAATGATTTTAAAGTGGGAGTATCAAAAGCACGAATGATAAATTTAATTTCTACTTGTTCTAAACCACCATTGATAGCAACTGGATGAATAAATGGTTGTTTCTTTTCAGTAGTTTCTGGTGTTTTATCTTTTGGAATACGATTGATAATTTCTGCGGCAATTTTAATGGAATGTTCCATCTTGTCTTTTGCAAAACCTGGGTGTGTTGGAATTCCATTAATAGTGATTGTTACACCGTCTGCACTAAATGTTTCATTCTCTAGATGTCCTAATGATTCTCCATCCATGGTGTAGCCATATTGTGCGCCAAGTCTTTTCATATCCACATGATCAGTTCCTCTGCCTATCTCTTCATCAGGTGTAAACAAAATACGAATATCACCATGTTTTATTTCCGGATGATGCATTAAATAATTGGCAGCATCCATAATTTCTGCAATCCCCGATTTATTATCAGCTCCTAATAAAGTAGTGCCATCAGTTGTAATAATGTCATTACCAACTTGTGCTGCTAAATCTGGATGTTCAGCAAATTTGATAATTTGATTTTTATCATTTGGCAATACAATATCTTTTCCGTCATACTTTGTATGTATGATTGGATTGACATTTTCGCCACTACAATCAGGCGACGTATCCATGTGAGAACAAAAACAA
The DNA here is from genome assembly GCA_005800865.1 of Bacteroidota bacterium. GTDB lineage: Bacteria > Bacteroidota > Bacteroidia > B-17B0 > Aurantibacillaceae > UBA4416. Next base: position 1,540 of record SYEI01000221.1, read on the forward strand.
ATGACTGGAACTTGTTTGGTTGTATTTGAATGAATAGTTGCATACACATAACCATGCTGATCCATTTCAGCATCAGTAATTCCCATTGTCGTTAATTCTTGTACTAGTAACTTACCAAGATTTTTTTGCTTCATGGTACTCGGTATAGTTGTAGAATTAGGATCTGATTGTGTATCAATTTTTGCGTAACGAATAAATCGTTCTGTTACTGTGTGGTTGTAATTTGTAAAGTCCATGTAGTATAGTTGTTTGAATTAAGTTTTTGGTTGTTGGAAAAAAATTCAATCATTAGAGGCAATTAATCTTAAATCTTTTGTCATTTATCCTTAATCGTTTTATAGATTATCGAAAAAGTAATTTGTTATTTTTTCCATTAAATGCGCCCTGTCTTTTCCTAACACATTGTGCTCATGTCCAGGGTATAAATAGTAATCTAATTGAATGCCTTTATCAACCGCTTTCTTTTGGTAAAGCACACTATGTTGCCAAACAACTACAGGGTCTTGAGCGCCATGTATCATTAACAATTTTCCTTTTAGTTTGTCTACGTAGTTTAACAAATTGTTTTTTTCATAACCTTCTTTGTTATCTTGTGGAGAATCCATATAACGTTCTGTATACATAATCTCATAATAAGTCCAATCAATTACAGGCCCGCCGGCAGCACCAACTTTAAATGTTTCGGGCGAACGTGTCATTAAAGTAGTTGTCATAAAACCACCAAAACTCCATCCATGAACTCCAATTCTTTTAGCGTCCACATAAGGTAATGATTTTAAATAGTCAACACCTTTTAATTGGTCTTCCATTTCTTTAGTTCCTAACTGTCTGTGAGTTGCTTGTTCAAATGCTTTTCCTCTGTAAGAAGTTCCTCTTCCATCTAACGTAAAAACCATATAACCTTTTTCGGCCATATACTGATACCACAATTCGCCACCTGCCATCCAGGTATTTGTTACCATTTGCGAATGTGGCCCGTTATACAAATAAACTAATACGGGGTATTTTTTTGTTGAATCAAAATTTATTGGTTTAAATAAACGACAGTGTAAATCGGTTCCTTCATTATTTTTAATCGTAAATAAATTCCAGCTACCTGTTTTGTATTCTTTAATTGGATTTTCTGCCTTAAAAATATTGATGGCTTTTTTAGTAGAAGTATTAATAATGTTGTATTCTCTTGGCGTAGTTGAATTAGTAAAGTTGTCAATGAAATAATTTCCTTTTTCATCCAATACACAGGTATGAAAACCATTGCCATAAGTTAAGCGTTTTACTTCTCCACTTTTTAAATTTACACTATAAAAATCTTGGTTAACAGGGCTTTGATCATTTGCATGGAAGAACAAACGTTCTCCTTTTTCGTCAAATCCATTTTCTGCTTTTACTTCCCAATTACCTTTAGTTAATTGTTTTATTAAAGTGCCATTAATATTATACAAGTAAAAATGTGTATATCCATCTTTCCGACTTTGCCAAATAAATTGAGTTGGATTATTTTTTACAAATAACATCGGATGTAAAGGCTCCGTATATTTATCATCATGTTCTTCAAATATGGTGCGAACAAAATTTCCGGTTGTTGCATCATACTCATTTAATTTCATGTCGTTTTGTGTACGACTCAAAATAGCAATGTAAATGTGCTTTTCATCAGGACTCCAAGCAATATTTGTTAAGTACTGTTCTTTGTCGCCTTCTGTTTTCACAAAAATAGTTTTGTTTGTTTTTACATCATAAATCCCTAATGTAACATGGTGGCTTTTGTTACCGGCCATAGGATATTTAATGTTTTCGTTTTTTGCAGGACGAGTTGTCCAATCAATAATTGGATAATCAGTTACTTGAGATTGGTCCATTCTGTAGTAGGCTAAAAAGTTTCCTTTTGGGCTCCAAAAGTTTTTGCCATCAATTCCAAATTCATTTTGGTGAACATTTTTTCCAGTATAAACAATTTCGTAAGAGCCATCTGTTGTTACTTGGCTTTCTTTACCATCTTTCACTACATATAAATTATAATCTTTGCAATAAGAATAAGCGCCAGTTACAGGTTCTTTTAAGTATT
>SYEI01000222.1 GCA_005800865.1 Bacteroidota bacterium
CTATAGTGATACCGAAACCTGGTTCTAACGGACGGAATTCAAATTGTCCTTCAGTTTCGGTAGAGTTAATCATAACAACCTTATCTGGTTTTACGAAATTTAATATTGCCATTTTATTAATTTATATAGGTTAAAAAAAAATGCTAATTAGGATTATTTAGAGTACAACTCGACGATTAGTTGTTCTTTAATATTTTCTGGGATTTGAGAACGCTCTGGTACAGAAATGAATTTACCTGTAAAAGAGTTTTTGTCGAAATCTAACCAAGAATATTTATTTACAGATCCTGATAAAGAATGAGTAATTGCTTCTAATGATTGAGATTTTTCACGAACACCTACAACATCACCAGCTTTTAATGTATAAGAAGCGATATTTACTACGTTACCGTTTACAGTAATGTGAGCGTGAGAAACTAATTGACGAGCAGCTCTACGAGAAGGTGCAATACCTAAACGATAAACTACGTTATCTAAACGAGATTCGATTAATTGTAATAATACTTCACCAGTAATACCGTGTGCACGTGCAGCTCTATCAAACGTTCTCGCGAATTGTTTTTCTAAGATACCGTAAGTGTATTTAGCTTTTTGCTTTTCCATTAACTGGATAGCATATTCAGATTTCTTACCTTTTTTCTTAGTATTTCCGTGTTGCCCAGGAGGGTAATTTTTTTTCTCTAATGCTTTATCTGGGCCAAAAATTGGCTCTCTGAATTTTCTTGCAATCTTAGATTTAGGACCTGTATATCTTGCCATTTCTCTGTTTTATTTCTTCTATTATTAATTTTTATTTTGTGTATCAGCCTAAGCGTAATTGACTAGCAACGACGTTTTTTAGGAGGACGACAACCATTGTGTGGCATTGGAGTGATATCAATGATTTCAGTTACTTCAATTCCTGAAGTTGAAATTGTTCTGATAGCAGACTCTCTTCCTGCACCTGGACCTTTTACATATACTTTTACTTTACGTAAACCTAAGTCAGCTGCTACTTTAGAGCAATCTGCTGCAGCTAATTGTGCTGCATAAGGAGTATTTTTCTTAGAACCACGGAATCCCATTTTACCAGCACTAGACCAAGAAATAACTTGACCTGCAGAGTTAGTTAAAGAGATAATGATGTTGTTGAATGTAGCGTTTAAGTGAGCTTCTCCAACTGCCTCTACCTTTACTACTCTTTTCTTCGCGTTAGCTTTTGCTGCTGCTACTGATGATTGTTGTTTAGCCATTTTAATTAAATGCTTATTTATTTATTACTTAGTAACTTTTTTCTTGTTTGCAACGGTTTTACGTTTTCCTTTACGGATACGAGCGTTGGTTTTAGTACGTTGTCCACGAACTGGTAATCCATTACGGTGACGGATACCACGGTAAGAACCGATGTCTGTTAAACGTTTGATGTGTAAAGCAACTTCTGAACGAAGTCCACCTTCTACTTTAAAATTGTCGTTAACAATTTTACGGATAGCGTTTTGCTCGTCATCATTCCACTCATTCACTTTTTTGTTAAAGTCAATTCCAGCTTCAGTTAAAATACGTTGAGCTCTGCTACGTCCAATACCAAAAATGTAGGTTAATCCTATTTCTCCTCTTTTATTTTTTGGTAAATCTATACCTGCAATACGTGCCATTATTTATATACTTTGGTTTTAAAAGTTTGCGAAAATACGCAATTATTTTTGTCTTTGTTTAAACTTTGGGTTTTTTTTGTTGATTATATACAACTTTCCTTTACGACGTACGATTTTGCAATCTACGCTTCTCTTTTTTATGGATGCTCTAACTTTCATTTCCTTAGGTTATTTATATTTTTCTTTAATTACTTATATCTGTATGTTATGCGTCCTTTTGAAAGATCGTAAGGGCTCATTTCCAATTTTACTTTATCGCCAGTTAATATTTTAATGTAGTGCATTCTCATTTTTCCTGAGATATGGGCAATTACTACATGTCCATTTTCCAATTCTACTCTGAACATCGCATTACTTAACGATTCCAAAATAACTCCATCTAACTCAATATTTGCTTGTTTTGCCATCTATTAAGCTTGTTGCATTGTCATTTGGTTATTACTACGACCTTTTATTCTTCCGTTCTTCATTAAACCATCATAATGGCGGTTTAATAAATAAGTCTCAATTTGTTGTAAAGTATCTAATACTACACCTACTAAGATTAATAATGATGTTCCACCAAAGAAATCAGCAAAAGCACTATTAATTCCTAATTTGATGGCAATAGAAGGTAAAATTGCTACAAATGCTAAGAAGATAGCTCCTGGCAAAGTAATACGAGACATTACTGCGTCAATAAACTCTGCTGTTGTTTTACCTGGTTTAACACCTGGTACAAAACCACCATTTTTCTTCATGTCATCTGCCAATTGATTAGGATTAATCATAATAGCCGTGTAGAAATAAGTAAATGCAATAATCAATGTAGCAAAGATAAAGTTATACCAAAAACCATATCTATCAGCAAATACACCACCAGTACCTCCAGAGAAACCAGAAACGGCTGCTGGGATAAACATAATAGCTTGAGCAAAGATAATTGGCATAACACCTGCTGCATTTACTTTTAAAGGCAAATACTGACGAACTCCACCAATTTGTTTGTCTCCAACTATTTTTTTAGCGTATTGTACCGGTATTCGTCTTGTTCCTTGCACTAATAAAATACAACTAACAATGATGAATAATAAGAACACAATTTCTAATAAGAACATAATTAAACCACCGCCAGCACTTTGTAAACGTGAACCGAATTCAGAAGTAATTGCAAAGGGTAGGCGAGAGATGATACCAATCATAATTAATACAGAGATACCATTTCCAATACCTTTATCTGTAATTCTTTCTCCTAACCACATGATGAACATTGTACCCGCAACTAAAATTAAAGTTGATTGGATACCAAACCAAGCGTGATCAATTGCTACAACACCTGGTTTAGAATAAACTTGTGCTGCTAAATAACCTGGAGCTTGAACAGCAGTAACTGCTACTGTTAAGAAACGAGTATATTGATTGATTTTCTTACGTCCGCTTTCTCCTTCTTTTTGCATTTTTTGGAAATATGGAACTGCCATACCCAATAATTGAATAATAATGGAAGCCGTGATGTAAGGCATAATACCTAAACCAAAGATAGAAGCTCTTGAGAATGCACCACCAGCGAAAGCATTAATTAAAGCGATGATACCTCCGTCGTCAGCATTAGCATTAGCTGCTGTTAATACGTCAGTATCAATACCTGGTAATACAACATAAGAACCCAAACGATAGATCAAGATAA
>SYEI01000223.1 GCA_005800865.1 Bacteroidota bacterium
GTATGGCTTTTATATAGGTTGTATCATATTGTTAGCTCTCTTTTGCCGTTACAAACTCTTTCACAAAAACAAAAAAACATATTTTGGATTTTGACATTTACTTTTATTTATTCTTCTCTATTAATTTCTCTAAAATATCAATAGCAGAAATACTAATAACAGTTCCAGGACCAAATACACCTGATACCCCTGCTTTATATAAGAAATCATAATCTTGCTGAGGTATTACACCGCCAGCAATCACCATGATATCTTCTCTACCATATTTTTTTAATTCTTCAATGACTTGTGGAATTAAGGTTTTATGTCCCGCAGCTAAAGATGATACGCCTAAAATATGTACGTCATTTTCAACTGCTTGTTTAGCTGCTTCGGCTGGTGTTTGAAATAAAGGGCCAATATCCACATCAAATCCCATGTCGGCAAAACTGGTAGAGATTACTTTCGCGCCTCTATCATGTCCGTCTTGTCCCATTTTAGCAATCATAATACGTGGGCGACGACCATCTAATTCAGCAAATGTATCGGCTAATTCTTTTGCTTTTAAAAAGTGTTTATCCATACTAATTTCTTTACTGTAAACACCAGCAATACTTCTGATGTTAGCTTTATATCTTCCAAATACAAGTTCTAAGGCATAAGAGATTTCCCCTAAACTGCAACGAACACGAGCGGCGTTGATGGCTAATTCTAATAAATTTCCTTTTCCTGTTTTAGCCGCTTCAGTTAATGCAGATAAAGCAGCTTCTACTTCTTTAGGATTACGTTCTGCTTTTAATTTTGCTAAACGCTCTAGCTGTTGTGTTCTAACTTTAGCATTATCTACATCTAAAATATCGATGTTTGTTTTTTCGTTGGTTTGATATAAGTTAACACCAACAATAATATCTTTTCCACCATCAATGCGTGCTTGCTTACGAGCAGCCGCTTCTTCAATGCGCATTTTAGGAATTCCTGTTTCGATGGCTTTTGCCATTCCGCCTAGTTTTTCAACCTCTTCAATTAATTCCCAAGCTTTGTGAGCTAACTCATGAGTTAGAGTTTCAACATAATATGAACCCGCCCAAGGGTCAACGACTTTACACACATTAGTTTCGTTTTGTAAAAACAATTGTGTGTTACGAGCAATACGAGCACTAAAATCTGTTGGTAAAGCAATGGCTTCATCTAAGGCATTAGTGTGTAAACTTTGTGTATGTCCCATCGCTGCCGCTAAAGCTTCAACACAAGTACGAGTGACGTTATTAAAAGGATCTTGTTCTGTTAAACTCCAACCGCTGGTTTGACAATGCGTACGTAATGCCATCGACTTAGCCGATTTTGGATTAAACTGTTTTACCATTTTAGCCCAAAGCATACGACCTGCGCGCATTTTAGCAATTTCCATAAAATGGTTCATGCCAATTGCCCAAAAGAAAGAAAGGCGAGGAGCAAAGGCATCAATATCTAATCCTGCTTTAATACCAGTTCTGATATACTCTAATCCATCTGCTAAAGTGTATGCTAATTCAATATCTGCGGTAGCACCTGCTTCTTGCATGTGGTAACCACTAATAGAAATAGAATTAAATTTCGGCATTTTTTGAGAAGTGAATTCAAAAATATCCGCTATAATTTTCATCGATTGCTCTGGTGGGTAAATGTAAGTGTTACGCACCATGAACTCTTTTAAAATATCATTTTGAATGGTACCAGATAATTTATCCATTGATACTCCTTGTTCTTCGGCAGCTACAATGTAAAATGCTAAGATGGGTAATACCGCACCATTCATCGTCATACTCACACTCATTTCATCTAGTGGAATTTGATCGAACAATACTTTCATATCCAAAATAGAATCAATAGCAACTCCTGCTTTACCAACGTCACCAACTACACGTTCATGATCACTATCATAACCACGATGAGTGGCTAAGTCAAATGCAACCGATAAGCCTTTTTGTCCAGCAGCTAAGTTACGACGATAGAATGCATTACTTTCTTCAGCTGTACTAAAACCAGCATACTGACGAACGGTCCACGGATTTTGAACATACATACTAGAGTAGGGACCACGTAAAAAAGGTGGTGTTCCTGCTCCAAAATTTAAGTGTTCAAAGTCTTTAGTGTCGGCTAAAGTATAAGATGTATTTAAGGTGATTTGTTCTGCTGTAACAAACTTTTCTGCTGCCTTAGAAGCTACAGAAGAACCTTCTTGAGATTGATAGGATATGTTTGAAAAATCTTTTCTCATGATTAATTGGCTAATTGTTGTTCTAAAGATTCACTCAAATTAATAGTTTTAATTCCCGAAGAATGACTAGTGTTTTTTCTTTTTACAGACTTGACTTCTTCGTTTTTGTTTTGGAATTTATTAACACCTACTAAAACTAATTTACCTTCTTTAAATTGTTGAATCAATGTTTCTGCATCTTTAGAAATGATGTCTTGAATGTAGTTTGATTTTAAGCATGCTAATAAACCGCCTTTAGATTCAATCACTTTAAATTGTTCCCAAGCTTTTTCGCAAAGGGTTTCGGTTAAGGTTTCAATGTAATATGAACCCGCTGCCATATCAGCAACAACGTTTAAATAACTTTCGTCTTTTAAAATTAATTGTTGGTTACGAGCCATACGAGAACTAAAATCGTTTTGCACATTAAATTCCACATCAAAAGGTAAAACAACAATACTGTTTGCGCCACCAATGGAAGCACTCATGGCTTCTGTGGTAGAACGTAGCATGTTGTTGTAGCTATCAACGGTGCTTTTATTGATTAAAGTCGTTTGCGCATGAATATGAACACTTGCTTTAATTTCATATTGGTTCAGCAAGAAGTTCGCCAATTTTCTAAGAGCTCTTAGTTTAGCAATCTCCATAAAAAAATCGCCACCAACAGATATATTTAAGTGTACATTTTTTATGCTAGAAGGAGCAATAGTCAAATATTCATTTAAGTGAGCAATAGAAAACGCTAATTCGTTTATAGTGTTTGATCCTGCCTCTTGATACAAATTGGTATTAATGCAAATAGAGGAAGTGTTATTTAATTCAATTTTTCCGTTTAAAGCATTATCACATTCTACAAAACATGAGTCGCCAGTTGAGATAGAACTTAAAAAAGCAGTTAATTCTTTTTTAAATTCAGACTTAACCATAAACAGAGAATAGATGTGTTGTAATAAAATTCCTTTTAGTAAAACGGCAAAGTCTGTTTTTTGGGTAATATGAAACACTAAACCTGATGCTCCATTTTGCAAAGCATTTAAGGCTTGTGCATTAGCCGCTTTTGCATCCGATACAAAAACGTTCTCGCAAATAGCCCAATCGTTTTTAGCAAAAACGGGAGTTGGGTTTGAGCTTAGGTTTTCTTTAGTATAAAAAGGTTGAACATCGATGCCTGAGTTTGTTTTCCAAACTAATGTATTGTAATCAATGCCTTTTAAATCTTTCACTAATTGCTCTTTCCATTGAGCAGCATTAGTTGGGTTGAATTCGGTAAATAATTTTTGCATGGTACTTGTTTTATGTTCATGCGCTTAGACTATACTCAGCGTAACAAGCGCACTAACAAAATTTTATTTAAAATATTTGAGCAATTTCTTTTTTAAGATAATCAATCGCTACATCGTTCGGTAATTTTTTTCCAAGATTAGCGGTAATGTTTAAAATCATCATAGCTAATTCAGAGCTATTAGCATCAGCAGGTACTTTAGAGGATGAAATATTTACTAATTGAATAATCTCTTCTTTTGATGTTTTTACTAATTCCCATGCACCAGCTGTTAAGTAAATTTGCTGTGATAAGTTATGCTCGTATTCTGTTTTAATAGCATTTACTAATTCCATATGTAACTGACGAGCAGACATACCATTTTTGTTAACACGAATTACTAGGCTATTTGGATTAATACGTTCTAAATAAATAACAATTCTTTCAAAGGCTTGAATTTTTAATGGAGTGATGGTTCCAAGGGTTGTTTTTTTTAATTCGTGTTCACGTCTTTTCTGATCATTATCTAAAAAACGTTTAACTAAAAAATAGGCCGCTGCAAAAACTGCTCCGGCAGGAATCATGATTTTTAAAATTTCAACAAGTGCGTTCATAGTGGTTTAGTTTTAGAGTTTCTAATATCGGGATTTTTACTCTATAATTCAATTATTTTTAAAAATTACACCTTAAATTAACCTCCTGCTTTTTTGGCTTTGTAGTTCGCTTTGGTTAATAGGTCTAATAGTTTGTCGCGGTTATCTCCTTGAATCAAAATATTACCGTCTTTGGCATTACCTCCAACGCCACATTTTTGTTTGAGCGTTTTTGCTAAATCATTTAAATCGTTTTCTGTTCCAACAAAACCGCTAATACGTGTTACGAGTTTCCCGCCACCAATGCGGTCTAAAAACAATTTTAAATTTTGTTGTTGTGGCGGTAATGTATCATGGTTAGTTTCTTCCTCATTTTCATAACTGAAATTAGGATTTGTAGAATAAACTACATTAACTCTTGTTTTATCTTTTTTACTCATCTTTTATAACGGATTAAAAATAAAGGAATACCAATTAGTAATATGATTAAAGGAAATAATAACCAATTGTTTGAGGTATTTGAAGTGCTATGATTTTTACTTTTCAAGGAAATTTCTTCATCAATAAATATCAAATCTTTATTTTCTTGGTCTATTTGCTGTAAACTATCTTTTAAAGTATAATATTTTTTGAGGAAAATATTTGCTTGTTCAA
>SYEI01000224.1 GCA_005800865.1 Bacteroidota bacterium
CCATCACTATTAAAATAAACCATTTTAAAATCAATACCTGGCTCTAATTCCAATAACATTAAGCCATCTGCACCAATACCAAAACGGCGGTCGCATAACCATTTTATTTGTTCGGTTGTTAACGAAATTGTTTTTTCACGATTATCTATCAGTACAAAATCATTACCTGTACCTTGATATTTGTAGCATTGCAACTGCATAATAATTAATTAATTTTAGCTAATAACTGAGAATCGTTAACTAGTTCCATAGGTTTAAACTCGGTACCCGAAGATATTTTATAAACCACATCATCATTTTTTAAATAGTAATTATCGTCTACTTTGTAAATCGTAATACTACTGAAGTCCGACAAGCCATACAAAATAACTCTGTTACGAGTCATCCGATAACCTTTAGAGTTTAAAGGTGTTTTCCAAAATTCCACAAAAAATAAATTAGGATATTCTGCATTTGTAACGCCTGCCAATTGCCCAGTTAGTGTGTCGCGTTTCGAATCTGTATCTAAATTAATAACCTTAATATTTTTAACTGATAGTAATTCTTCCTGAGCCACATTTACATCCTCCTCTTTTAATAAAGCATCTACTTCGCTGTAATTAATGTTTGGAGAATTTTTAGTATTTATATTTTTCTTTTTATCTGATTTACTTTCTTCTTTCTTTTCAGATTTATCAGTAGATACAGATTGCTCAACAATTTTAATATTATCAATATTCGGTTTGTTGAACTTCTTTAAATAATCGTCGATTTTAAAAATAAAAAAAGCCACACCAGCTAACAAGCCAATAGAAACTCCGAAAACAAAAGGTGGTATTTTATATTTAAATCTCATGATTTTTGCGAGATTAAATTTACATAATTTTCTGAAAGGGTTTTCAACTATTTAACTATAGTTTTAACCATTTCGTCTATCTGTTAAAATTGTAATCTAAGACAAATGACAAATTATTTTAACAAAATTTTACCTTAAAAGCCCCAAAAGCCTTGCTGCCGTTAAGTATTGTTAAAAACAGAATAGAACTATAACTTCTGGTGTAATTTTGCGTTATGAATTTAAGAAATCAATTTTTGATTAACATTAATAAAAATAAAACCATATGAAAAAAGTAATCTCATCTCTGTTTGTAGGCGCATTAGGTGGCGCTTTTGCGTTAGTTGGCAATTATTACTTTAATCAAAATAATACCAGTCAAGCAACTAATTACAATCCTTACACTACACCTACTCAGTTAGCAAGCTATAATAGTTTTGCTACAGCAGCAAATACGCCTGACTTTGTTATGTCGGCCGAAAAAACAGTCAATTCAGTAGTTCATATAAAAACAATTGTTGAACATAAAAACAATTTAGCCTACGATCCTTTTCAAGATTGGTTCTTTGGTGGGAGACAACGTCAACCAAATATGATGCAAGGAAGTGGTAGTGGTGTAATTATTAGTCAGGATGGATACATTGTAACAAACAACCATGTGATTAATGAAGCTACAAAAATAGAAGTGGTATTAAATGATAAACGCACTTATGTAGCAGAAGTTATTGGCACAGATCCAAATACTGATTTAGCATTATTACGTATCAAAGAAAATAGTTTACCATTTGTAAATTATGGAAACTCTGATGATGTAAAAGTTGGCGAATGGGTATTAGCAGTTGGTAATCCATTTAATTTAAACTCAACCGTAACAGCAGGTATTGTAAGCGCAAAAGGACGTAACATCAATATTTTAGAACATAACGCACAAGGCGGAAGCTTAGCACCAATTGAATCTTTCATTCAAACAGATGCTGCTGTAAACCCTGGTAACAGTGGAGGTGCCTTAGTTAGCACAACTGGCGATTTAGTAGGCATTAATACAGCTATTGCTTCTAATAATGGTTCCTATCAAGGTTATTCATTTGCAATACCAGTTAACTTAGTAAAAAAAGTAGTGTCAGATTTAATTGAATACGGAACAGTACAACGCGCCTTTATTGGATTAAGTATTCAGGATATTGACTCGAAATTTGCTGAAGAAAAACGTATTAAACAATTAAAAGGTGTTTATGTAAATGGCTTAACTGAAAACGGCGCAGGCGAAGAAGCAGGAATTAAAATTGGTGATATTGTAACGAAAGTTGAAAACGTTGCTGTAAAAAGTACTTCTGAGTTATTAGAACAAATCGGTAAATTCAGACCAAGCGATAAGGTTAATGTAACGGTTGTGAGAAATGAGAAAGAAGTGATTATGCCTGTTGTTTTAAAAAATAAAGAAAACAGTTTAGGGATTATTAAAAAGCCAGAAATTTTCAGAACAGCTGTTAACTCTTTAGGCGCGGAGTTTGAGGAATTAAATGCCGAAGATTTATCGAAGCTAAATATTCCATCGGGTGTAAAAATTGCCAAATTACAAGCAGGTAAATTAACAAACGCTGGCATTAAAGAAGGCTTCATTATCACATCAGTTGATAAGAAAAAAGTATCGAACATAAAAGATATTCAAAACATGTTGGAGAATAAAACAGGTGGCGTTTTAATTGAAGGCATGTATCCAAATGGCATGAGAGCCTATTATGGTTTTGGGTTGTAAGTTTAGTAGTTTAAAGTAGATTTATCATTTGATTGAGCGGTTATGTCTTTACGCATTTGTGATAGGTCTAAAAAAGTAAAAATCAAATGTTAAAAACATAACAAAAACCTAATCATTTAATAATCAAAGCAATACAGACTTGGAAAAACGCCCTTTTTTTTCTATCTTTGTTGGCTTATAAAACCAATCTAATACCATGAGACAGCTAAAAATAACCAAATCGATTACCAATCGCGAGAGTGCATCTTTAGATAAATACCTTCAAGAAATTGGTAGAGAAGAATTAATTACTGCAGAAGAGGAAGTTGTTTTAGCCAAGAAGATTAGAGATGGGGACCAAGACGCTTTAGAAAAATTAACCCGTGCTAACTTACGTTTCGTTGTATCTGTAGCAAAACAATATCAAAATCAAGGTTTAAGTTTACCAGATTTAATTAATGAAGGAAACTTAGGTTTAATTAAAGCAGCTCGTCGTTTTGATGAGACGCGTGGATTTAAATTTATCTCTTACGCTGTATGGTGGATTCGTCAATCAATTTTACAAGCATTAGCAGAACAATCTCGTATCGTTCGTTTACCGTTAAACCAGGTAGGTTCATTAAATAAAATCAATAAAGCTTATTCTAAATTAGAACAAGAATTTGAGCGTGAACCAACAGCAGATGAAATTGCTGAATTATTAGATTTACCAATTGATAAAGTTTCTGATACTATGAAAGTATCTGGTCGTCACGTAAGTATGGACGCACCATTTGCTAACGGTGAAGAAAGTTCTTTATTAGATGTATTAGTAAACCATGATTCATTGAAAGCAGATGCTGGTTTGATTATGGAATCCTTATCAAAAGAAATTGATAGAGCTTTATCTACTTTAACTGAAAGAGAAAGAGATGTAGTTAAATTATTTTTCGGAATAGGTTTAAACCACGGTTTAACTTTAGAAGAAATTGGTGATAAATTTGATTTAACTCGCGAGCGTGTTCGTCAAATTAAAGAAAAAGCGATTCGTCGTTTACGTCACAGTTCAAGAAGTAAATTATTACAACAGTATTTAGGCTAAGAACTAGTTATAAAATTTAAAAGCAGATAGAG
>SYEI01000225.1 GCA_005800865.1 Bacteroidota bacterium
ATATCAGCAATTTATCGAACGGATTATATTTTATTCACTTAAAAGGCAATAGCCTAAACGTTAGTTCTCAAAAACTAATAATTTCCAGATAACATGATAGATGATTTAGAAGAAGTTGACTCAAGCGGAGAAGAAAAAGAACTTTACGAACATCACAACATAAAGGTTGAAAAAGGCCAAGTAATGATGCGGATTGACAAGTTTTTGATGATTCGTATTCAAAATGCTACCCGAACAAAATTGCAACAAGCTTGCGATGCAGAATGTATTTTGGTAAATGGTAAGCCCATTAAATCAAGCTACAAAATAAAACCTTTGGATGAAATTTCTGTTTTAATGACAACGCCTCCGCGCGATGTGGAAGTATTGGCAGAAGATATTCCCATCAATGTTGTTTATGAAGACGATTATATCTGTGTGGTGAATAAAGAACCAGGTATGGTAGTTCATCCTGCATTTGGTCATTATTCAGGAACTTTAGTAAACGCTTTAGCGTATCGCTTTAAAAACTTACCGACTTCTAAAACTCAACTGACTGAAAATTTATCTATCGATAGGCCAGGCTTAGTGCATCGTATTGATAAAAACACATCAGGTATTATCATCGTTGCTAAGACAGAATTAGCGATGACGCGTTTAGCAAAAGATTTTTTTGATAGAAATCTCGATAGAAAATATATTGCTATAGTTTGGGGCGATGTGAAAGAAGATTCAGGAACCATTACTTGTAATGTGGCTCGCGATTTAAAAAATAGAAAAGTAATGGCTTGCTTTCCGGATAGCGATCATGGCAAACATGCGATTACACATTATAAAGTATTAGAACGTTTTGGCTATGTAACCGTTGTTGAGTGTAAACTGGAAACAGGCCGCACGCATCAGATTCGTATACACATGAGGCATTTAGGTCATCCGTTGTTTAATGACAACGAATATGGTGGCGATAGAATTTTAAAAGGATTATCCAGTAATAAATACAAACAATTTATTGAAAATTGTTTCGAAATTTTACCTCGTCACGCCTTGCATGCTAAAACATTGGGCATTACACATCCTATTACCAAAGAACCTATTTTCTTTAACAGTGAGTTGCCAGATGACATGCAGCAGGTGATTGACAAATGGAGAAAGTATTCTTATAAGTTTGAGGAGGAATAATTAATCTTTCACCCACATAAACACCTTGCCGTTATCGCGATAGGTGTCAAAATTTTTTCCGAAAGTAATGGCACAAAAATCAATGAATGGTAAAATGCCAAACACTCCACCCAAACTAGCAATGTAAGCAACAGGCACATGAGGCTTTGTTCCTAAATAAATACGGTGTAAGCCAACCATGCCAAATGGAAAAGGAAAAGCCAATACAGCAGATGTAATACGTTTATTTAATTTTTGTTTTTTATGAAATAACTGAAAGATTGGATTTGGTTTTTTGTCATCCACTAAAGTGTTTTCTGAATAAACAATGGTTGATGCGCTATCTAAATAATAAACCGTTGCTAATTTGTTTTTAGCAAACAAAGTTGATGTAATCAAATAACAGATAACAAACAACTTAAATTTCATTATTCTTGCTTTAAAAGTTTAATATCCGAAATTAGCTTTACAACAGCTACACTATCCGTTCCGTCATACATGCCACGAATGCGTTTTTGAGCATCTATTAAAATAAATAATTCGCTGTGTAAAAAACCTTCTTCGCTTCCATCCTCTTCTAAAGCATTTACTAAATAGCTATAACGTGCCATATCATAAATTGCTTTTTTGTTGCCTGTTAAAAAATGCCATTTGTTTTTTAAGGCGCCATAGCTTTGCGCGTAACCATTTAATACCTCAACTGTGTCGTTAGATGGATTAACCGTATGAGATAAAATCAATACATTGTTATATTCCTTAAAAGCATTTTGTACATGCACTAACTGTGAACTCATTTTAGGACAAATACTTTGACAAGTGGCAAAGAAAAAATCTGCCACATAAATTTTGTTGTTGATTGTTTTTTCTGAAATTGTATCGTTATACTGATTTACAAAAGCAAATGGCTGAACCGTATGGTAAATAGTGTCCTCAGCTTCTACTCCACCCAATTTTTTCTCGCCAATAATTGGTAATAATAATTTTTTAGTTTCTTGTTTTGGAGTACAACCAAAAGATATAGTGGCAAGAATTAATATGTTTAAATATGTTTTCATTTTTATTTACTTTCAATTTTATTAGCGCTAACCATTCCTTCTTTTTCTTCTTTAATTCTTAAATGCTGATATTCTTCGGTTAGTCTTTTAATCTCTGCAATATATCTTCCATCGTAATAGCCTCTAATGTTGCGGTTTTTATCAACCAATACAAAAAAACTATAATCCACATAAATAGGTTTTTCTTTAAAGAAAGAATAATTTAAACTATCAAACGACGATGTATTCCAATACAAACTCTTAATATTTTGATTTCCAATCGATAATTTTTCCATCTCTCTTAAGCAACTCGTATCACTCAATCCATCGCATGGCGTAACAATAACGAAGGGAATAAATTTTATTTTGTCTTTTTTATACTGAGCGTATTCGCTTAGTCCAGCCATTCTGTAATCATCTTTTTTATAACTCTGTTTAATGAAACACACAGCAAACAATGGGTAATTAACCGTGTCTAAATTTAAATTTTGTAATCCAATTTGATTACTAGTAGCTAAGGGTAAATTTTTAAACTCTGAGCCCACTTTATAAAACACAGTGTCTTTCCCCGATAATTGTTTAGGCCCGTAATGCGGTAATTTTTTAGAATTAATGGTACTGAACTCTAAAAAAAGCTTAAGAAACGCTGGGAATAAAAGGATAATAAAAAATAGGAGTTTCTTATTCTTCATGATAGTTCGTTTTAAAAGTCTCTGTTTTTAAGACTTTCATTAATTTTTTCGGCTAATCTAGCTTTAAATAATTTTTTGTGAGATGCTCGCATCCCTAGTAATGGCAAGTTTTCGGTATCTCCGTCATTATAAACTAATTTCTTTGACTTTTCATCAAATCCTCTAAAGTCTAAAAAATAAAACTCTCGGTTGTATAGTAACGATTGCTTAATTTCGAATCTATCCTCATATACAATGGCATAAGGATTTACAATGAGAGTAAGTGCTTGAAGGGTCAAAATTAAGCCAGGGATAGCAGTTGCAGAGCCCCACGGATTAACATCTAGCAACATTTTTATACTAAACCAATCTAATAAAACACCAGATATAGCAACAGTTGCCACTAATAATATACTACGCTCAAAATACTCTTTTGGTTCTTCGTCTTTGTTTTTCACAGCGCAAAGTTAAAAATTAAAGTACTTTAACTTTTGTTTATTAAATATATTTTTTATACTTGTTGTAACAGAATTATTAATAATTGTAACGTTTTGTAAATTATTACGTTACACTAATAAACTAAAACAAACACGATGCTCACTACATTAAAACATACATTCCATAGAGCGCTATTAGTGTCTGCTTTGGCTACAAGTAGTTTGTTTGCACAAAACACGCTTACCATAACTGATAATCCGGTGGCTGCTATGTTAGATAGCTTAGCTAATCAAAAAGTGTTAGAAAAAGCACTATTAAAGCCAGTTTATCCAAAAACAAACAAGTATAAATATGCTGAAGACAGCGTTCCTCGTTTCGAAGATTTCGTTTACGAAAGCCGTTTAGCAAAATTAGATGCTACTTCTCCATTTGATTTGGTATATAATCCTCATGTGAAAGGGTTTATTGAGCTTTACGCTGTTCGCAAGCGTGAATTAGTAAGCCGTGTAATGGGTTTATCTCAATTATATTACCCAATGTTTGAAGAAATCTTCGACAAACACAATATTCCTTTAGAATTGAAGCATTTAGCCGTTATTGAATCAGCTTTAAACCCTTGCGCCCGTTCAAGATGTGGAGCTACAGGTTTATGGCAATTTATGTACCCAACCGGTAAAATGTATGGTTTAAATGTGAATTCATACGTTGACGAGCGTTCGGATGTTTACAAAGCAACTGAAGCAGCAGCAGAGTATTTAACAAGTTTATACGGCATGTTTCATGATTGGCAAATGGTGTTAGCGGCTTATAATGCTGGACCAGGAACTATTAGCAAAGCCATTCGCCGTAGTGGTGGCAAAAAAACATATTGGGAAATTCGCCCTTATTTGCCTTTAGAGACTCAATCATACGTTCCAGCCTTTATTGCTGCTAACTATGTAATGAATTACCCAGCAGAGCATAATATCTATGCTTCTACGCCTCGTAAAACCTATTTTGAAGTAGATACCGCTGTTGTTAAAGAATCAATGACTTTTGGTCAAATTTCAGCAGCTTTAGATATCTCAGTTGAAGAAATTGCTTATTTCAACCCACAATATCGCAAAAGTGAAGTTCCTGCTGGAGGAAATAGTTTAACGTTGCCAAAAGCTAAAATTGGCGCCTTCTTATCAAATGAAACAGAAATTTATGCAGCTATCAAATCTCAACAATTAGTAGCTTCAGAAAGTTCAGTAGCTGTAAAAGAAGTACAGAAAACTCATACCGTAAGAAATGGAGAGAAATTAAGCACCATTGCCCGCAAATATGGCGTTACAGTGGCTGATTTAAGATCTTGGAATTACATTGGTAAAAAAGGAATTAGAACTGGCAAAAAATTAATTGTATATGTAAAACAAAACACTGCCACGCCTGCAACCCAGCCTAAAACGGATGCTCCAAAAGATCCTCAAACTAATGTAGCTGCTAAAGCCAAAGTTGATACAACTGTTAAATTAGCCGATAACTCAGCAACAAGCGACATAAAAATACACAAGGTGAAAAAAGGAGAAACTTTATACGGCATCTCTAAAAAATACGGCATCAGCGTTGATAAGCTCATTGAAATAAATGGTTTAAAGAAAAACCCACAATTACTGATGGGACAAAAAATCAAATTAGTGTCATAAAAATTGAAACCCTCTGATAATCAGAGGGTTTTGTTTTTATAGGCATTGTAACTTTATACCAAACTCAAGCGTCTTATGTGTAGTTTAATTTAAAAAGGTTTCGTTCAAACTATTCAAATTTAAAGCACACAAGAATTTGAATAGTTTGAACTCATAATACATAATTGACAGTAACCGAATATAA
>SYEI01000027.1 GCA_005800865.1 Bacteroidota bacterium
ATTTACACTATCATGGCAAACGTAGTTACTCTTTTTAAACGCATCTCTCATTTTTTGAATCATAACTTATGGAGAGTTCGATTAGATAAGCTTGAAAAAAAACAAAGTTTTTTCATCAGGCAACTTCGTATTTTTTCATTAGCTACCAATGGCTTTAATGAAGATAAATGTTTATTAAAAGCTACAGCCCTTACCTACTATACTTTATTCTCTATTGTTCCAATCATTGCATTAGCATTTGCTATTGCCAAGGGGTTTGGTTTTGAACAATCACTTCAACAAGATTTACTATTAAAATTTCAAGACCAAAAAGATATTTTAACACAGGCTTTTGTATACGCTGATAAAATGTTAGCAAACACAAAAGGTGGTTTAATTGCAGGAGTTGGTATTGTATTATTATTATGGTCAATCATTAAATTATTGAGTAGTATAGAAGAAAGCTTTAATGAGATTTGGGAAATAAAACGTGATAGAACATGGACTAGAAAAATCACCGATTATTTGTCCATTATGCTCATTGGCCCTGTCTTTATCATTTTGTCTGGAGGCTTAACCGTTTGGTTAAAAACAGGATTAGATACAGTTGCGTCAAATGTAGAAATCATAAGCCCTGTAACTGTCATTTTTTTAAAACTATTTTCTTTTGGTTTAATGTGGGGCATGTTTATATTCTTATACATGGCTTTACCAAATACCAAAGTCACATTTAAAGGCGCAGCAATGGGATCATTAATTGCAGCTATTTTATTTGAATTATTACAATGGGCTTATGTGTCATCTCAAATAGGTGTTGCCTCATACAATAAAATTTACGGAAGTTTTGCAGCCTTACCTTTGTTTTTAATTTGGATTCAATATTCGTGGTTTGTAGTTTTATTTGGAGCCGAATTAACATTTGCTCATCAAAATGTTGATCATTACGAATTAGAAAGCGATATTACCAATATTAGCGATCGTTACAAACGCGTTATTGCTCTATTAATAGCCAATATGGTGGTGAAAAATTTTAATGAAGGAAAAACAGCTTTAACCTCAATTGAAATTGCTCAAAAATTAGATTTACCATTACGATTAGCAAGAGTCATCATTAATGAATTTATTGAAACAGGTGTGTTTAACGAAGTAAAAATGACAACCGATAAAGAAATAGGTTATCAACCAGGCATTTCGGATTCTAAACTCACGGTAAAATTTATTATTGATAAGCTCGATGAAAAAGGCGTGAATGAATTACCTATTGAAAACGGTAAAGAATTAGTAATCGTAAATCGATTAATGAAAGATATGGATGAAGTATTAAATACATCTAAAGGCAATATGTTAGTTAAAGATTTAGTATAACTACAAGATGAAATTCCTTAAACGTTTTTTTAAATGGTTGCTTATTGTTTTTGTTTTCATTTTTTGCATTCTTAGTATTATCCCCTACTTTTTCAGTGATCATTTAAAAGAAGCACCTGCAAAACCTTTCGAGAATTCTTACTTTTTTGAATTTAATCACACTAGATTTCATTACAGATTATTTATTCCAAAACACATAACACATAAAGTGGTTATGATACATGGATTTAGCGGAAGTACTTTTTCTTTTAGAAATAATATTGATTCGTTAGTCAGTCACCATGCTCTTGTCGTTGCCATTGATATGCCAGCATTTGGATTTAGCGACAAATCTGAAGATGGAGACTACAACGACTTTACCAAAATTAATGGCATTCATTTTTTGCTGCAACAAATTGATAAACATACTAATTCAAAAAAGTGGCATTTAGTAGGTCATAGCATGGGTGGCATCACTATTGGGCAATTTGGGAGCAAGTATTCTGAACTAACACAATCCCTTATATTTATTGACGGTTTACCATTTATGCAAGTTGAACATTCTTTCTTACAAAAAACACTTTTGTATCCACCTCTATTAAAATGGGCTGATGTTATATTAGAAAGAAATTTCTTATCACAACACTCTTTTCATAAACTATTGAGTTCGGCTTATGGTCAAGATGCTGATTCAATTAGTACGAATGGATATATGAAACCATTTGAAACTAAAGGAAGCGGTTCGGCTGTGATTAGAATGGGTGCAAACTACAATTACCCTAACTTTAATGATTCAATTATCAATGCATTGCCAAAGCTAATCATTTGGGGCGCAAAAGATCAATGGGTTCCTATTGTGAGTGCCACGGATTATTTAAGTAAACCCAATACCCAACAGTTGATAATTGAGGATGCTGGTCATTGTCCCATGGAAACACATTCCGAAAAAGTGAACACTACTATTACTGATTTTATTAGTAAATTAGACTAGTTTTTAAAGAATACCTTGCGTTTTAAATTTGTCATACTATTATTTTTATTTGTAAATCACAGTGCATTTGCATCTGATTCGTTGTCTGTTTTCAAAAAAAGGAAGATCATCTTGGGAGCATCCACTGTTGCATTAACAGGCGGGTCGTTAGTTTATTTAAATCAAGCATGGTTTCAACAATACAGTACTGGAAAATTTCATTTTTTTAATGATAACGATGAGTGGATGCAAATGGACAAATATGGCCATTGCTTTACAAACTACCAGGTGGCAAGAGTGATGATGGGGGCCATGGACTGGGCAGGTTACACTCAAAAAAAACAAATTTTAATTGGCGGTTTAAGTGGCTTTACATACATGACCGCTGTTGAAATGATGGATGGCTATAGTGCAGGATGGGGATTTAGTTGGGGCGACATGTGTGCTAATGCTTTAGGAACAGGCATGGCAATAGGACAAAAGTTAGTATGGAAAGAACAACGCATTCAATTAAAATTTTCGTTTTTTGCATCTCCCTATGCTAAATACCGACCAAATTTATTAGGCGATGAATTTTACATGCAAATA
>SYEI01000226.1 GCA_005800865.1 Bacteroidota bacterium
ATTTAGAAGACGATTTTGAAACACTTTTAGTAGGTGGGCCCGAGGAAGAAGGTGAAGATAGTTCCTTGTATATACCTGAAGGTTTAGGATTAAAGCCAAGAGTTTTACACGAATTTCAAAGGGAAATTAATTTAAAAAGCGATTATAAAGCTTATAAAGAAATTAAAAAAATAATTCGAGAATTTAAGCCAGATATCGTTCATACACATGCTTCAAAAGCTGGAGCAATTGGACGTTTAGCAGCCATAGATTGTAATGTTCCTATTATTGTTCATACATTTCATGGACATGTATTTCATTCATATTTCGGTAAACTAAAAACCGCTTTTTATAAAACTATTGAACGTTACTTAGCCAAACATTCAACTGCAATTGTTGCTATCAGTAATAAACAAAAGCAAGAATTGTCGGAAACCTTTGAAATTGCACCTAAAAATAAAATTCATGTTGTTCCTTTAGGTTTTGATTTAACTAAGTTTACTTTAAATAAAGAGTCAAACCGAAAAGAGTTTAGAGAGAAATATAACTTAAAGGGTGACCAACTTGCTATAGGTATTATCGGAAGATTAGCGCCTATTAAAAACCATAGTTTGTTTATAGAATCTATTGCTCACCTAAAGCATAAAGGAATCACTAATTTTAAAGCCTTTATTATTGGCGATGGAGATACGCGAGATACTATTACAGAAGCCTGCAAGCAGTTTAATGTATCCTGGTCAAACAATCCGAGCGATAATGTAGACGTTATTTTCACCTCATGGATTACTAATGTTGAATGGGCATTGCATGGTTTGGATATTGTGACGTTGACTTCTTTAAATGAAGGTACTCCTGTTAGTATTATTGAGGCGCAAGCAGCAGGAAAATATGTGGTTTCAACTAATGTGGGCGGAATTGAAGACGTTTTACATCCAGAATGTGGTTTATTATCTGAAATTACCGATAAAACTGCATTTTTCGATAATTTATATAAAGCTTGTACTCAAAAAGAGCAATTACAAAATTCGGCTGAAAAAGGCGAAAAATGGGCAATTGCTAAATTTAGTTATATGCGTTTAGTTGATGATATGAGACAATTATATACTCATTTATTAAAAAGCGCATGATTTTTGATATTAAGGGATAAATTCTAACTTTGTGATATAATATATAACTATGCGTTTTTTCAAATATTTTCTATTACTCTCTTTAGCATTCTGGTTTTCTTCTTGCAAGATATTTCGTTCAAACTTAATGCTTAAAACGCCTAAAGATTACACCTACGATAAAATAGCTGATTCTTTATCAAAGCAAGATTACAAAATTGATGCGAATGACCTTGTAAATATTAGAATTTTTGCGAATGACGGTTTTAAAATTGTCGATTTAGCTACGTCCACTCAAATGACACGTTTTATTGAATTAGATTACGTTGTTAATATGGATGGGACCGCTAAACTGCCTCTTGTGGGAAGAGTAAAATTAGCTGGATTAAGTGTAAGAGAAGCTACTGAATACCTCGAACAAATTTATGCTGATTACTATGTGAAACCCTTTGTTTTTATGACAGTAACCAATAAACGTGTTATTGTATTCCCAGGAAATGGTGGAACTGCAAGAGTTTTAAATCTAACAAATAATAATACAACCGTTATTGAAGCATTAGCCCTAACCGGAGGTATTTCAGAAGATGGAAAAGCGTATAAAGTTAAATTGATTAGAAATCAAGAAAACCAAAAACCAAAAGTGTATTTGATGGATTTATCTAAAATTGAAGGTATAGCTGTTGGTAATACTGTTGTGTTGGCTCACGATATTATTTATGTTGAACCTCGATACAGATTTGCGAGGACATTAGTAGCTGAAATAACTCCTATTGTCTCTTTAATTAGCACAACGTTTTTATTGTATACTCTAGTTGGAAGAGTTAGATGATACAACCACAAGGAAATAATTCTATAGATAAATATAGAGACAGGGTTTCTAAATTTAGCAGCGAGCTAGATTTAGGGTTAGTACTTTATATCGTAAAAAAAAGTCTATGGTTTGTAGCTGCATTTTTTGCTATTACCCTTGGGATTGCAGCCATCTATTTAAGATATAGCCAGCCCGAATATGAATCATCTACTTTAATTCAAATTAATGATAATAATCAAGCATCAAAAGTGCTTCAGATGACAAAATATGATGAAGGTGACAATAAGATTGCAACTGCCATGGAGCAAATTCACTCCAAGATTTTCCTAAAACGAGTAGTTGAAAAATCTGATGTTCAAATAAGTTACTTTAATGAAGGAACATTTAAAAACAATGAACTTTACTCTTCCTCTCCTTATTTAGTAAAATTTAATGTAAAACATAATAGTATTTATGGCGCTAAAATTTATATAAATTTTAACACTATAAATTCTGGTACATTGACATTTAATGCTGAAGGAAAAAATTTTACGGTACCATTTACAACTTCAAATGTAGTAAGTACGCCACACTTCGAATTAAGTATTTCTCCCAATGCAGAGTTAGATAATAACGCTGTAAAGAGTCAACTATCAGAAAACAATAAATCCTACTTTATTATAAATAATATTGATAATGTAACTGCTGCTTTGCAATC
>SYEI01000227.1 GCA_005800865.1 Bacteroidota bacterium
AGAGTAATGATTTTTTTTATCATCTACTACAATCACAAAAACTAAACGAGATAAGGTGTTGATGCAAACAAATTTTTTATCATTTGTTTTTATGTCGTTAGATATATAATCAACTTGTTCTTTCGTTAAATTATATTCTGATTTATTTTTAAATGAACTGCAAACGATAGCTAAACTTTGTTTACTATCGATGTTACTTTTTTTAGAAATGGTTGTCATATATGCGAATTTACTAAAAATCAATGATTTGATAAAATATGAGCCAAGTTTTATTTATATTCTTATATAATTAAAACAAAAAAACCGTCCGCTAACAGGCGGACGGTTTCAAATAGTTTATTCTTAAATTTATTTTTTAGGCATTTTATCTTTCGGTATTAAATATACCACTGATAAATCCATATAATTCATTGCGTTTTCAGGGAAATTACGAACGTTTAATTGCTCTAAACGGAAATTTTCATCATAAAAAATTGGCATAAATGGCGCCTCGTCCAATAACACTTGCTCTGCCTTAGCTAACATTGCATAACGCTTTGCTTTATCAGGCTCAGTAAATGAAGCTGCAAATAATGAATCAAAACGAGCATTTTTAAATCTTGTGTAGTTAATAAATGATTTTTCTGTAGCTCCAGCAGGAACGTGTTTACCATAGAAAATAGTTAAGAAAGTTTCTGGATCTGGATAATCAGCAATCCATGCTAAACGGAAGAAATCAGATTTTCCAGAAGTTACATTTTCAAGATGCTCAGCTAAAGGAACAGTATTGATTTCAATATCCACATTTAAGTTTTCCTTCAACATTTTTTGTACAACCTCAGCAATTAAGATGTTTCTATCTCCACCGCCACCGTTGATTTCTAAAGTAACTTTAGGGAATCCTTTACCATCTGCAAAACCTGCTTTTTTAAGGTATTCTTTCGCTTTAGCAACATCTAAAGTATATCCTTTTAATCCTTTAAAATCATACCCATCTTTTTCAAATGCTTCAACGTAAGGTACAATACCATAATCAGCTGAATTACCTTCACCTTGAATTGTGAAATCCGCAATTTTTTGTCTGTCAATAGCAAAGTTAAACGCTAAACGAACTTCTTTTTTGTTAAACACCGCACTTGTATTGTTAAATCCAAGGTAATTGGTGTTGAAAGCTGTTGAATTTAAGATTTGGAACTCTGTTTTACGATCTTTAGCATGTTCTAAATCTCCCATAATCTCATGGAAAATCTCAACTGGTAAACGATATACCATATCTAAATTACCTGATTTAAACTCTAAAATCTCTGCTTTTTTCTCACGAATGAATGTGTATTTTAATCCATCTAAGTATGGTAATTTGTTGCCGTCTTTATCAACTCCATAATAATCTTGATTTTTCTTCATGATTAAAACTTCGCCTTCTTTTACTGTTTCTAAGTAAAAAGGACCTGTTCCTACTGGGTGAATACGTAAATCTACACCGTATTTATCAATAGCTTCTTTAGGATATACCCAACATCCTGGCATAGCTACAATGTTTAAGAATCCAGCAAATGGATCTTTTAATGAAATAACTAAAGTTGTATCGTTAATTACTTTAATACCTGATACAGGAATGTTTTTTCCTGCCTTTGATGACGCAAAAGCCTCATTAGCACCAACTACTCTATCTTTAAACGTTACGTCAAACTGAGCATTGTTAGGATCAGCAGTACATAATTTCTCATAACATAGTTTAATATCATTAGCTGTTACAGTTCTGCCTTTTCCGTCTGGAAAGCATGCATCTGCGTGGAACTTAACACCTTGACGAATATGGAAAGTCCATTCTGTTTGATTTGCATTTGATTCCCAAGAGCGCGCAATTGCAGGCTTAATAGATAAATCATTTTGATCAAACTTTACTAATCCTTCAAACAATTGTCCGCCAATATGGAAACCCACAATTTCGTTAACAGCAATAGGATTTAAGCTTTTAAAAGCCTCAACCTCGTTCATGCGCATCACTCCGCCCATATAAACGCCGCCTTTTCCTTCTGCACCGTCGTGATTACCTTTGTTTTCGTCTGAACATGAGCTGCAAGAAGCTAATCCTAATGTGAATAAGCCTGCTGCTAGTGGAATAAATATTTTTTTCATACCTAGGTACATAAGTTTATAGTAAGGACAAATATAATCTAAAAAACTAAAAAAACTAAAAAATTAGATGAATTTCTTAAAATTCGATTTCTAGAAGAACTGGGCAGTGGTCACTATGCACCGCATCTGGCAAAATCACTGCTCGTTTGAGGTGTTTTTCGAGGTGATTAGCCACTAAATTATAATCAATTCGCCAACCCAAATTTTTGCCTCTCGACCCTGCTCTGTAACTCCACCAACTGTATTGATGGGGTTCTTGATTGAAGTGCCTAAAAGAGTCGATAAAGCCTGATTGAATAAACTGCTCCATCCACTCTCTTTCCTCAGGCAAAAACCCTGAGGTATTGGCATTTGATTTAGGGTTATGGATATCAATTGGTTTGTGACAGATGTTGTAATCTCCGCATAAAATCAAATTTGGTAATTTTTTCTTCAAATCATCAATGTAATTCTGAAAATCAGTGAGCCATTGCATTTTAAACGCCTGTCTATCATCACCACTACTTCCGCTTGGGTGGTAAACACTCATAACCGAACAGGTATCAAAATCCAATCGGATAATTCGGCCTTCAAAATCGTATTTTTCGATTCCGCAACCATATTCAACATGTTTTGGTTTGATTTTAGAGAAAATGGCCACGCCGCTATATCCCTTTTTTTGAGCAGAATACCAGTATAAATGATAGCCTAAGGCTTCAAATGCCTTAAAATCCACTTGATCGGATGTGGCTTTTGTTTCTTGTAAACATAAAACATCTGGATTTGCAGCTTTTAACCAGCCAACCAAATCTTTATTCATGGCGGCACGGATGCCATTTACATTGTATGTAATTATCTTCATTTAAAATCAATTTAAAGGATAAAAATACAATTTCTATATTTATAAACCGTTATAAGCATGGTGAGTTTTAGATTTATTTTTATAGTTACGTTTTTGTGTGGATGTTTTATATCCGCCCAATCTCAAACGAACCTAAAACAAAAATATTTTTTCGTCAAATCTGACACTCTTTTTTTAGATAGTTTAAGTTTAATTCCTGGTACAATAAATCTTTCTACAAAAAATAACCCATTAGATTCTTCTACTTATCGCATTAACTACCCATTAAAAGCCATCATCTTTAAAGTAAAGCCTAGCGACCCATTATTGGTAAGCTATAAAACATTTCCCTATAATTTTGAGAAATCATTTTATCACCAAAGCACATCAAAACTCACTAAAGATTTATCGCTACCACAAAACCCGCTTACTTTAGCTTTTGCAGGTTCAGCTCCGGCAAATGAATCCTTTGTGTCTGACGGATTAAATAAAAACGGAAGTATTAGTCGTGGTATTAGTTTTGGAAACAACCAAGATGTAGTGGTTAATTCGAGTTTGAACTTGCAAGTGAGCGGAAAATTAACGCAAGAAGTAGATTTATTATTAGCTGCCACGGATGACAATATTCCTTTTCAAGCAGATGGAACAACCGCACAGTTGCAAGAGTTTGATAAAGTGTTTGTGCAACTATCCAATAAAAATTCGAAACTCATTGTTGGAGATTTTCAATTACAACGTCCCACTAGTTATTTCATGAACTTCTATAAACGATCGCAAGGCGCTTATTTTTCTAATAATTACTACGACACGATTAACAAACAACAAGTGGTTTTTAAAACACAAGTAAGTGGCGCTGTTAGTAGAGGAAAATTTGCAAGGAATGTAATTCAGGGGACAGAAAACAATCAAGGACCTTACAGATTACGTGGCGATAACAATGAACAATTTATTATTGTGCTTTCAGGTACCGAACGAATATATATTGATGGAAAACTGCTTCAACGTGGACAAGAGAATGATTACATCATTGATTATAATACTTCTGAATTAACCTTTACCGCCAAACAAATTATTACCAAAGACAAACGTATCATTGCAGAGTTTCAATACGCCGAAAGAAACTACGCGCGTTCATTATACTTTTTTAGTGAAGAAATAGAGGCGAAGAAATTAAAAGTGCGACTTAACTTTTTTGGTGAGCAGGATAACAAAAACAAAACCCTACAACAAACCTTAACTGAACCACAAAAGCTTACGATGTTTAACATCGGCGATACTTTGAGCAAAGCAGTAACGAGCGGAGCTAACCTAGCAACATTTAACACAACCGATGTGTTCTATTGGAAAAAAGATACCGTTGTTTCTGCAATATTATATCCCGGAATTTTTGTTTACTCAACAAATCCCGATAGCGCTAAGTACACCGTTAAGTACAGTTATGTAGGCGAAAATAATGGTTACTATGTTCAAGTATCAACCACAGCAAACGGGAAAGTATATAAATGGGTAGCACCAGTTGGCGGTGTGCTGCAAGGAAATTATGAGCCAGTGATACCTTTAGTAACCCCTAAGAAAAAACAAATGTTTGCCGCAGGTGCAAATTATGAATTTAATAAAAATCATAATTTAGATGTAGAAGGTGTGTATACCAAAAATGACATCAATACCTTTAGTAAATTTAATTCTCAAAACGATGATGGCTATGGCTTAAAATTAAACAGCAATAACCAAAGCGTTATAAAACAAGATACAGTCAGTAAACAATCTCTAAATGCAGTTTATAATATAGGATACGAATATGTACAACAAAATTTTAATCCTATAGAGCGCTACCGAGCTATTGAATTTGAGCGCGACTGGAATCGGCCAATTAATGCACCCATCAATACCGACCAGCATGTAGGTTTTGCTCAAGTAGGAATTCAAAAAAACAATAAATTAAAATTATTATACGGTGTTAACTTCTTTAAAGAAGGCGTTTTTTATGATGGATTAAAGCACAGCGTACAAAGTTTATTTAATACCAAAACAAGTAATATAACCTACAACGGTTCTTATTTAACTAGTAATTACAACTCTCAACTCAGTAATTTTTATCGACACAAAACCGCTTTCTCTCAATCGTTTTGGAAATTAAGAGTAAATTTTTTGGATGAGTTTGAACAAAATAGGTTTCGCAAAAACACCTCAGATAGTTTATTATCTCGCAGTTATCAGTTTTGGGAATGGGAAGGAAACATCACCAATAAAGATACTAGCGGGAATTTATACAAATTATTTTATCGAGAGCGAAGAGATAAGCAAGCCTACAATTCCATCTTAAAAGACTCTACTTATGCACAAAACACGGGTTTCTCGGCAAATATTAATAGTATTCGTAATCATCCATTTTCAGTCGTATTTACTTACCGCGAATTGAAATTAAAAAGAGACTCAATGACCATTAAGCCTGATAATACCCTATTAAGCAGAATAGAATATTCACCACGATTAATAAATGGTTTTATCACATCGAGCATGTTTTACGAAACAGGCTATGGTTTAGAAAATAAAAAAGAATACTACTATTTATTAGTAGCTGCAGGACAAGGAACTTATGCTTGGAAAGATTATAACGATAACGGCATAGCCGAATTAAATGAATTTGAAATTGCACAGTTTTCCGATCAAGCATTATACATTAAAGTATATACGCCTACAAATCAATATGTAAAGGTGTTGCACGATCAATTTAGTTTTTCATTAAACCTTCGTCCTGCTGTTTTTTTAAAAGATAGCTCAGGAAAAGCGCTAAAATTTATTAGCCGTTTTGCTACGCAATCTGTTTACCGAGTGGATAAAAAATCGTACGACAACGGAAAATTATTTACGTTTAATCCTACGGATATTCGTTTAGACGACTCTTTACTAACCGCATTAAATTCTTCGTTACGTCAAAGCTTGTTTTTTAATCAAAGTGCCGCTGTGTTTGGCACAGATTACACCTATCAAAGTAATTTAAGCAAACAACTATTAACCAATGGCTTTGAAACAAGAGAAAATACTACTCATGAATGGCGTTGGAGATGGAATGTAACCAAGGCCTGGAGTTTAAATAGCACTAATTTGTATGGCATTAAATCAACGGTATCTGAATTTTTTAGTACTCGAAATTATAAGCTAGAGTCTTATGACTTTGAACAAAAATTAAGCTATCAACCTAATACTGCCTTTAGAATTAGCGTACTTTATAAACACAACAAAAAACAAAATATTATTAATAGAACAGAAGCCTTGACGATTGGTAATGCTGAAAAAGCTGAGCTAAACGATTTTGGTTTAGAATTTAAATTTAATCAGGTAGAAAAAGGAAGTATTACTGGTAAAGCTAACTTCATTAACATATCATATAATGCCCCTGAAAATACGCCTGTAGCTTATGAAATGTTGAACGCCCTAAAAACAGGTTATAACTACACTTGGGAATTAAGCTACCAACGTAACTTAACCAATAACATACAAATTAGTATTAATTACAATGGCAGAAAATCGCCCAATAGTAAAATTATAAATATTGGTGGAGCTCAAGTAAGGGCGTTTTTTTAATATTACTTTGTAATAACCAGTTTTTTTGTTTCAAAAAGCAAGTTGTTTAAACTAAAAGAAATAACATACATTCCAGCTGGTAAATTATTTAATTGTACATCATTAATCGATGATTCCAACTTTCCTGATTTCACAACACAACCATCAATTCCCATTATACCATATTGAATTGGTGTTTGAAAAACGCGAATATTAATTACTAAATTATTAATGACAGGATTTGGAGAAATAGTAATGGAATTTTTTAATAAATCAATTTCATTTAATCCTACCTGAGCAGTATCAATTTCATCTATTTGCGGGCATACAGTAAAATCAGATAAAGAAGCCATCAATTGCGAATTAGTTCCGCCAATTTGTATAGGTATTGGCAACGGCGATGTAGGATTATTAGGAATAGTGTTTACAAAATTTACATTTTGCGCCTCTATTAAAAAGGTAGATCCTAAAGTTGCATTTAATGGGATAACTATCTGCAAAGCCTGCGGCGGAATACATTGTGAAACAGTGTTTACTGGTAAAAAAACTACTTGTGTTAATGTTGGGAAATAACCACTAAAAGATATATCAGCAGAAATTACTTTCGATTGATTTTTATCTTCTAAATTTACATAAAAAGTATCACCAGGCATGACATACAATCCATGACAGTTGCTATATGATAAACAAAAATTATATGTTTGCTGGGTATTTTCGCAAAAAATGACTGGTGTTAGACATTTATTATACAGCACAAAATGCTCGCCTTTAAACCATTGCACTTGTGACGGTTGGGTTTGAGAAAATGCTACTGTAGTAACCGCAAAAAAGACAAGAAATAACTTCATAGTAAATCGATTAATGCGGGGATAAGATAAAGGTACAAATTAATTTATATAAACGCACTCTTTAGTATATTTGTATCATGTTTACAGGAATTATAGAAGGACTTTCGAAATTAGAAGCTATTGAAAAAGAAAACAGTAATGTTCATTTTACTTTTAGCTGTGCTTTCACTCACGAACTAAAAATAGATCAAAGTGTGGCGCATAATGGTGTGTGCTTAACAGTTATAAAAATCAATGGTCATCAATATACGGTTACTGCTATTGACGAAACTCTACAAAAAACCAATTTAGGGAATTTAAAAGTGGGAGATGAAGTTAACATAGAGCGCTGCATGTCTGCAAATGGACGATTTGATGGGCATATTGTGCAAGGTCATGTGGATCAAACAGGAATTGTAACTTCTATAATTGATAATAAAGGCAGTTGGACTTATACGATCGAATACAATAATAAATTAGGGAACGTAACCGTAGAAAAAGGAAGTATAACCCTTAACGGAACAAGCTTAACTGTAGTAGATTCAAAAGATGACGCTTTCTCAGTTTGTATTATTCCTTATACTTTTGAAAACACCGTTTTAAAACATTTAAAGGTAAATGATGTTGTGAACTTAGAGTTTGACATCGTTGGAAAATATGTGGCTCGCTTACTTAAAAAATAAATCATGCAACAAAAAGTAGATGTTTTAATTATTGGTAGCGGTATTGCTGGTTTAAGCTATGCTTTGAAAGTAGCCGAAAATAATTCTGTTTTTATTGTGACTAAAAGCAATGAAGACGAATCGAATACTAAATATGCACAAGGCGGTATTGCAGCTGTATGGCATGATAAAGACACGATTGAAAAACATATACAAGACACCTTAATCGCAGGCGCAGGATTATGTGATGAAGAGGCAGTAAGAGTAGTAGTAACAGAAGGCACGGAACGAGTATGCGAATTAATTGAACTAGGTGCTAATTTTGATAAAAATAAAGAAGGTACTTACGATTTAGCTAAAGAAGGTGGTCACTCTGAACACCGCATCTTACATTATAAAGACATTACGGGTTATGAAATTGAACGTGCGTTAATTGCACAAATTCGTAAACATAAAAACATTACCGTACTCGATCATCACTATGCTATTGATGTGATTACTCAGCATCATTTAGGAGAAGTTGTCACCTCTCACTCAAAAGATATTAAGTGTTTTGGCGCCTATATTTTAAATACTAAAACGCAAAAAATAGAAACCGTTCTTTCGAAAATTACCTTAATGGCAACTGGTGGCGCAGGTCATGTATATGCTACTACCACCAACCCAACTATTGCTACTGGCGATGGCATTGCCATGGTTTACAGAGCCAAAGGCAGAGTAAAAGATATGGAGTTTGTACAATTTCATCCAACCTCTTTATACAATCCAGGAGAGCATCCGAGTTTTTTAATTACAGAAGCCATCCGTGGATTTGGTGCCGTGTTAAAAACCATCGATGGTAAAGAGTTTATGCAAAAATATGATGAGCGTTTATCCTTGGCGCCTCGTGATATTGTTGCTCGTGCCATTGACAATGAACTAAAAACCCGAGGTGAAGATTTTGTGTATTTAGATTGTCGCCATTTAGATAGAAAAGCATTTATTGAGCATTTCCCTAACATTTACAATAAATGTATGGATTTGGATATTGACCCTTTTGTAAATTTAATTCCTGTGGTACCTGCCATGCATTATTTATGTGGCGGCATTTTGGTTGATAATAACGGACAATCAACCATAGGTAATTTATTTGCCGTGGGCGAATGTGCTTGCACGGGCCTTCATGGCGCTAACCGCTTAGCTAGTAATTCATTACTAGAAGCAGTCGTGTTTGCGCATAGAGCAGCTAAATTGACTTCCGAAAATTTACCAAGCATTTCATTTACCGAAAATATTCCTAATTGGGATGCTGAAGGACCTGAGCATGCCGAGGAAATGGTATTAATTACCCAGTCGCAACGCGAAGTACAGCAAATTATGAGTAATTATGTAGGTATTGTTCGCTCCGAATTGCGTTTAAAACGTGCTTTTGATCGTTTAGAGATTTTATATAAAGAAAATGAAGCGCTTTACGAAAAAACAACGGTTACCCAAAAACTAGGCGAATTGCGCAATTTAATTTGTATTGGCTATTTAATCATCAAACACGCTATGCGCCGCAAGGAGTCTGTGGGTTTGCATTATATGGTGAATTATAGCAAAGATGCAGTAAAATAAATTTTTTCTATAAATTTTAGTAAAAACAAAAAAACATTACATTTGTAGCCCAAAATGGTAGATGTAGCTCAGTTGGTTAGAGCATCGGTTTGTGGTACCGAGGGTCGAGGGTTCGAGCCCCTTCATTTACCCCACTTAAAGGCTGTCTGAAAAGACGGCCTTTTTTGTTTTCAATCCTTATAATTTCATTTAGTAAAAAGATTATCTTTAATTCATCAATGCAACAATTCGATGTTATTATATGCGGAGCAGGGCCAGCTGGAAGCACTTGTGCTTTGGGCTTGTTTGAGGCAGGATTGAATGTTGCTTTGTTAGATAAACAATCCTTTCCTAGAGAAAAAATTTGCGGTGATGCTTATGGCGGTTATGCCTATAAAATATTAAATACCATTTCACCAAAGTTCGGCGCCAAATTATTAGCCATCAATCAGGGTGCTATTATTAAACGCGCCAAATTTGTGTCTCCCAAAAAACACTTGGTGGAAATTCGTTTAAAAGGTTTTTTCTCAAGTCTGCCACGCACGGTATTTGACAATTTTTTACTGCAGATGGTAAAAGAAGAAACCAAAACAACCATTTTCGAAAATACCACCGCACAAAAAATAGAAGTTCAATCAGATAGCGTTATCGTCACTACACAAGACGGAACACAATTAAAAGCAAAAATGGTAATTGGTTGTGATGGCGCACACTCCATCGTTCAATCTGCTTTAACCAATACGCGTGAAGCATTAGTTGAAACCTTTCCTGGCATTCGTTCCTATTACAAAAATGTAAAGGGTGTTGAACAAGATTGTTTAGAAATTCACTTTTTACCAAACATTCCCAAAGGTTACTTCTGGATTTTTCCTTCTACGGATGGTTTAACTAATGTAGGAATTGCTGCTAATAAAAAAATGTTAGCGAAGCACAACATCAACATGCGAAAAGAATTTCATTACCTAATGAATGAAGCGCCGCAATTTAAAGAACGCTTTGCTGAAGCTGAATTAGTGGGTGAAGAAAAAGGTTGGTCAATTCCTATCGGTTACTTTGATGGTAAATTGCCAATCTCTGGCAATCGTATACTATTGTGCGGAGATGCTGCAGGGCTTGTGGAACCAGCTACTGGCGAAGGTATTGCTCCAGCCATGTCATCAGGTAGATTCGCCGCCTGGCAAATTAAAAAATGCTTTAAAGAAAATAATTTCTCTGCCGAATTTATGAAAGCTTATGATAAAGACATTCATAAAAAATATTTCAGAAATTATTATTTCAAAACAACCATTACCAATTTCTATTATAAAATGCCGTTCTTAATGGATTGGGTAATCGCATTTTTTTCGGGCTTACACAAACTGCAAGGAAGAAAATATTAAAATCGTTTCAATTGCTCGTTCCCAAAGAAATCCCACTCAGGTGTATTGATTTGTTCTGCATCTGCATTCAACTCATACCAAGGAGAAATAGCAGGATTATTTTTATTAATCAAAATATGAATGTCTTGCGCAGGCATGTAACTCTGTGCCACCATAAATAATTTTTTGTTTGTCTTTGTGTTGATAGCCATGTCCACCACAATAACCGCATGTCCTGGGCTTCCTCCTAAAATCAATACATCTCCAATTTGCATATCTTTTTGAGCAACCTTATTTAATTCTTTATTCAAAGACGCAGTGCCTGCATAAGTAAATACCATGTTTAAATATTCTTTAAATGATATATAGGAAACACTTTCTTTCGTTGTCTTTACCCAAGTTACATTATTGCCTTTTACTGCAATGCGATAACCTTTTCTCCACTTAGCATATTCTGCATTAAATCCATTGGTGAAATTGAAATGCAAGGCATCATATAATTTGTTTTGATATAAATACTCTGCACGCAAACGCATCACTGCATCTGCACATTGTTGTAAATCTTTTGAACCGACATCAACATTTAAAACTGCGGCAGCCACTTTATTTGGTTTTTCTTGTCCGTTATAAAAATGAACTAACGCGCCGTTTGGTTTTAAAGAAGTGCTTTGGAGAAATGCTCCGAAAGAATTTATTTCAGATTTTACTCTGACAAAACCTGCAGGCGTTGAGAAACGTTCAGTAACTGTTTTTCCAGCAGCAATAACTAATAAAGACGGTTGTTGTTTACGAAAAGCAAAAACAGAAATCAAACAAACCACACAGGTTAAAATACCAAATTTAAAATATGTGTTTTTGTTTACGATGATTTAAAAATATAAATCGTCCGTTTTTAGACGTAAATAGCGACTCACCGAAAGAGCAGCGCTTAAGCCGGAGATTAATACCCCTAAAGCCACAATGCCTCCAAACAATACCGCTAATAAATTTGGGTCTTGTAGCTGCAATAAATCAGGAATGTAGTTTGTACTCAACACTAAAAAGCCAGCTAATAAAAAACCTGCTAGTAAGCCTGCAATAACTCCCTGACGAACACCTTTTAAAATAAATGGCATACGAATAAAGCCTTGCGTAGCACCCACTAAATACATCGTTCTAATTAAAAAGCGTTTCGCATAAATGGATAATCTAATGGTGTTGTTAATTAAGGCAATGGCTACTACTAATAACAAACCACTAAATATTAAAATGTAAATACTAATCACTTTTGCATTATCGTTCACTTGCTTAATCATGTCTTTGTGATAGATTACCTCTTTCACAAAATGTTTTTGCATGATCTGTTTTTCGAAACCTGCTAAACTATCAATATTAGCGTAATCTGAATTCAACTTTACATCTAAGGATGATAATAAAGGGTTGTAACCTAAGAATGTAATAAAATCTTCTCCTAAATCTTTTTGCAATTTTTTAGCTGCTTCGTCTTTGCTGATATAAGCTACTTCCTTAGTAAAAGCAGATGAACTGATTTCTTGTTTTAAAATGTCTAACTCAGCTTGAGTGGTTGTGTCTTTTAACACTACCTGAAAGCCTACATTTTCTTTAATATGGTTAGATAATTTTTTAGCATTGATAACCACCAATCCTAAAAGGCCAAGCATAAATAAAACCAAAGCCAAACTAATGACAACGGTAACCGAAGATGTTTTTAATTTTTGAGTAGCTGTTCTATTCGACACGTTTACTAATTTTAATATCCACTAAAAATAAGCAGTATATAAAAACGCAACTGAGATATAATAATGAATAATTAACAGAGGGTTGTTTGTTTAGAGCAACAAATCTGGTCTTCTCAACTTAGTTCTTTCTAAAGACTGTTCATGCCTCCACTCCTCTACTTTTTTGGTGTTTCCGCTCGTCAAAAGTTCAGGAACTTTCCATCCGTTATAATCAGCGGGACGAGTATAAACGGGAGGTGACAACAAATTGTCTTGAAATGAATCGGACAAAGCCGATGTCTCGTCATTTAAAACGCCTGGAATTAATCGAATAATACCGTCACATAAAACAGCAGCTGGCAATTCACCACCGCTCAATACATAATCTCCAATGGAGATTTCTTTAGTAATAAAGTGCTCACGAATACGCTCAT